>JAZUQD010000186.1:0-1529 GCA_045605505.1 Pradoshia sp. | reverse complement strand
GGTTATAAAACTCTTTTACGACTCTTTCAATATACTCTTCAGAGCGTAATTCTGTATAAGTGGCCCACTGTCCATCACTGCATACTTTCGCAATCCCCTCGACATGGCTTGCATCTGCTTTTAAAATATCTATCATCTTTTTCATCCTCCATTAAGAAGCCTTCTTAAAATTTGTGTTTTACTTCCGTATACAGTTCAACATAAAAAGGTACTAATCCTTCTTAGATTAACACCTCCCGTCTCACCTTCAATCCAGTAATAATAATAAGCGACTAATATAAAATGCCTCCAATGTACAAAATACCAAGTAAGCAAACTATAGATGAGCTATGAAGGAGGATCATATGAATCCATTTTTAGAAAGTGCGAGAGCTATGAAGGATGAGTTGGTAAAATACAGACGGGAAATTCATCAGAATCCGGAGGTAGGCGATCACCTTCCTCAAACCACGAAATATGTAATGGAGAAACTGAAGGAGTTTGGATATGAGCCAAAGGAAATTTGCGAAAGTGGCATTGTTGCTTTAGTTGGAAAACCAAATTCAAAGAAAACATTTTTGTTGCGAGCTGACATGGATGCCCTTCCAATTGAAGAACAAACCGACTATCCATTTAAAGCTACAAATGGGAATATGCACGCCTGCGGACATGATTTTCACACTACCATGCTATTAGGCGCTGCAAAATTATTAAAACAGCATGAAAATGAACTCGAAGGTACCGTAAAGCTCGTATTTCAGCCAAATGAAGAAGGTTTCAAAGGTGCAAAACGAATGTTGAATTCAGGCGTTTTAGAAAACCCTAAAGTGGATGCTGCCATGGCTCTGCATGTCCATTCTGGAACACCGTCAAATACAATTTTATATGGGCGTGGAACAAGTATCGCAGGCTGTACAATCTTTAGGATTACTGTCAAAGGAGTAGGCTGTCACGGCGCAATGCCGGAAACAGGTGTGGATCCGATTAATATTGCAGCTCATATCTATACCTCCATGCAAGAAATTATCACCAGAGAAATATCAGCTACACAATCCGTGGTGATCACAGTAGGGAAATTTCAAGCTGGCAGCACACATAATGTGATTCCTGAACAAGCTGTATTGGAAGGAACAATACGCTACTTAAATGTTGAGTTAGGGGACTTCATCTATAAAAGATTAGAGAAAATCGTTACTTCAACAGGCGAAATGTTTAGAGGAGAGGCTAAAATAGAGACAGTTGCCTCCGTTCCTCCATTAACGAATGATAAAGAGCTGGGCACTCAGTTATCTTCCTATGTAAAAGAGGTAGTTGGTGAACAATCCGTTATCTCATTTGAAGGTGGCGGTATGGGCTCTGAAGACTTTGCCTCCTATTGTTATGAAGTTCCTAGTGTGTATTTTTTGCTAGGAGCCGGTACAAAAGAAGAGAACCCACATTACGGGCTTCCAATGCATCATCCACAGATTGTTTTTAATGAAGATATCTTACCAACGGGTGCAGCCATACATGCCTATAGTGCAATGATGTGGTTGAAATCGAATCAATAG
>JAZUQD010000185.1:0-1549 GCA_045605505.1 Pradoshia sp. | reverse complement strand
AGACCTGTTTATTGTTCTCGGATCATCATTATCAGTGACACCTGCTAATCAGTTCCCTTTAATTGCTAAGCAAAATGGTGCGAAACTGGTTATTATTAATTTAGAGCCAACTAATTTTGATTTTTATGCCGACCTTGTGATAAATAATCGTAAAGCAGGTGAGCTTTTAGCAGAAATAGATGCCGAGTTATCTGAAAATAATTAAACAGATTCATGCCAATCTTTGAGAAAAAGATTGGCTTTTTATATGCAGTTATCTTCTATCTCAGCCCCTGGAAGCTGTACAAATTGTTACTAAACAAAAGGCTCTGTTCGTATTTATCGCTGCTTATATCTGTTAATTAACAAAAGCTTGAGTTACTTCATACAATATTTAAAAAATGGAGTTGTTATTCATGGCTAGATGGATTGACATATCAACATCAAAACATCAATTAAAACTTTTTGACGGAAACAAGCTGATAAAAACTTACCCAATTGCAGTTGGAAAAATGTTATCACCAACACCTTTTGGGACATACAAGATAATCAATAAACAACGTAATCCTGGAAGACAATTCGGAGTTCTTTGGATGGGTTTGTCAAAGCCTCATTATGGTATACATGGAACAAATAACCCAGCTTCAATCGGTAAGAATGTCTCACATGGCTGTATTAGAATGTTTAATCATGATGTTCTAGAATTATCATCTAGAGTTCCAATTGGCACTAGGGTTGTTATTCATAAATGACTCTGTTAATCTAGCTTCCCTTACTGCATTTTTGGTCAAATACGGCATAAAAGCATCACTTTTCTATTCAACCAATCTTCACCTTAGTTGAATAAGAATAGGAATTCAAAAACGAACATTATCTACAAACAGAGTCAACAAAAAAACGACCCACTAATGAGCCGTTACCATATCATTCTATCATTCATTTTTAATTTAAGATTTTAGAATATCGTGGTCAACATAGCGTTCCCCATTCAGAGAACTGATTACATTAATCGCCACTCTTGCTCCATCCCCTGCTGTAATAATTGTATGCATGCTCACACCTGCAACTGTGCCGGCTGCCCAGACATGATCAAGATAGGTTTTACCGGAATCATCGACATCAATCACTTTTTTAATACGCGGTTCAGTACCGTCCTTTGTTTGAATGCCTGAAGCTTCAGCGAGGTCAACTAACATACCGGAAGCCAAGATCACTTCACTTGCCATATAGTTGGATTCTTCTGTTTGGATCATCACTCCATCATTCGCCACTTCGATTTTCTCAGCGGTTGCAACCTTGAATTCAGCGCCGAATTTCTCTGCCTGTTTTTTACCGATTGCAATAAGATCAGGTCCAGTGATTTCTTCTACACCATAATGATTTTCAATCCAGGCACGTTTAGTGACACTTTTTTCATTATCCAACACCAATGTTTTTTTACCTGCTTTTGCAGTGAATAATGCAGCCCTCGCACCGCTTGGTCCTGCTCCAATAACTATAACATCATACATATCCTCAAACCTCCGCCTACCAATTATAAAATCCCTCTTATTATAACGGAAATAATTAC
>JAZUQD010000184.1:0-5227 GCA_045605505.1 Pradoshia sp. | reverse complement strand
CTGTTCCTGTCTGCCGGATTTATTTTTAATCTCACCAAGTCCAAGAGCGTATTGCTCCAATTTTTTCAAATCCGTATTACCCTTCACAATATCAAGTCCAATTCCGTCTGTGAAGCTGCTATAACGGTCTGCAACAAATTGATCCAGTACCTTGTCATCGATTAATTTTTGTGCGACTTTTGCACCGACTGCAAAACTATCCATACCAGCAATGTGAGCAAAGAATAGATCTTCCGGCTCAAATGAACCACGTCTAACCTTAGCATCAAAGTTTAACCCACCGGAACCAAGCCCATCATTTTTAAGAATCTCATACATTGCTAACGTTGTAGAGTATATATCTGTCGGGAATTCATCCGTATCCCAGCCAAGTAATGGGTCGCCTTGGTTCGCATCTACTGAGCCTAGCATACCGTGTATACGTGCTAATCGTAATTCATGTTCAAATGTATGTCCGGCAAGAGTAGCATGGTTGGCTTCGATATTAAATTTAAAGTAATCTTTTAAATCATAAGCTTGTAAGAATGATAAAGCAGTTGCTACATCAAAATCATATTGGTGTTTGGTAGGTTCCTTAGGTTTTGGCTCGATTAAGAATTGAGCACCAAAGCCAATTTCTTTTGCATAATCAACAGCCATATGGAAGAAGCGCGCCAAGTTATCCTGTTCTAATTTCATATCTGTATTCAGTAACGTTTCATACCCTTCACGTCCACCCCAGAATACATAATTTTCTGAACCTAATTCTTTTCCGACTTCCAGTCCCTTTTTCACCTTGGCAGCTGCATAAGCAAATACATCTGCATTAGGAGCAGTTGCTGCACCATGCATCCAACGTGGATGAGAAAACATATTGGCCGTATTCCAAAGCAACTTTGTTTTGCTATCTTTTAAGTAATCCTTCATCATTGCCACGATACTATCAAGATTTTTATTCGTTTCACTTAAAGTAGCCCCTTCTGGAGCAATATCAACATCATGGAAACAAAAGAATGGCACATTCATTTTCTCAAAAAATTCAAAGGAAGCTTCTACTCTTGCTTTCGCTAAATCCATACCAGAATAACGATTATACGAACGAATCATGGTCGCTTGACCGAAAGGATCTGTACCATCAGCAGTGAATGTATGCCAATAGGAAACAGCGAAACGCATTAGATCCTCCATTTTCTGTCCATTTATAACTTCTTCAGGATTATAATATTTAAATGCATATGGATTGGATGAACCAGGTCCTTCATAGTTTACTTGTTTACAAAAGTCAAAATAATTCATTGATTATTCCTCCTAAATTGAAATCGTTTTCATTTGTTTACATTTCAAATTATAACAGGAAAAACTTAGTTTGTCTAATGGATAAACTAAGTTTTTCCTTTATAAAACTATCGGACTATCTTAAATGATTAACTTGGATACTTTCTGCCTACCTTTAGTTACTACAATGAGTCCACATTACCCCCTTCTTCCCCTTCTATGATTGAAATTCTGATATAAGACCCCTTTTCACGACTTGATAAAAGAAAGAGGAAAGAAATACATCTCTGCAGTGTCAGAACATAAAAAAAGCACATCACTAAAGTGATATGCTTTACTCAAACCGTTCCTTGTGTAACAAGATTTATCTTCTTAATTCTACTTTTTCGATGGCAAGAAAAACGTAAATGTCGTACCCTGTCCAACCTTGCTGTACACATCTATTTTACCGCCATGGCCATTTACAATATTTTTTGCTATAGCAAGACCAAGACCTGTACCCGAACGACCTCTTGTTCTTGCTTTATCCACTTTGTAAAATCTTTCAAAAACAAACGGTAACTCTTCCTCAGAAATTCCTACACCGGAATCTTTCACGTTAAACAAAGTTCCATTATCCATCGTTCTCTGGATAATTTGGACTTCGCCTCCCTCTGGTGTATGGCGCAATGCGTTATCGATCAAGTTGGTAAAGACCTGTTCAATCCGATCTGGATCTAATCGAATGATTGCTTCTGGATGATCAAGAGTCGTATAGACTGCAACGTGTTTCTCCTGCGCAGCCCTCTGGAACTTTTTCGAAATTCTGCCAAGGAAACTGCCAACTTCTACTTCATCAATGTTTAAAGTTTGATGTCCCGCTTCCATTCTTGCCAAATCTAAGAGTTCATTGACCAACCGACCCATTCTCAAGGACTCATCATATATAACCTGTGCCATTTCTTTTTTCTCTTCTGCCGTTTCTGCGATATCATCAATGATCGCTTCACTGTATCCCTGGAGCATAGCAATCGGTGTACGTAGCTCATGTGATACATTGGCAATAAAATCTTTACGCATTTTATCGAGCCGGCGTTCCTCTGTCATATCCCGTAATACAGCAACTGCTCCCCGTATATCATTATGGCGATAGAGCGGATTCATGAGAATAACCCAGTCGTGTCCCTGTGTAGAAATCTCCGCTATTTTTCCTTTTTCTGTTTCTTTAACTTCAAGGAATAAGTTCCTTAAAGTATCAGGGACTTGGTGTCCAGGCTGCTTTTTTTGATTCGCTTCATCAAAATAGCTATACCTTAAGAAGTCTTCAGCTGGAGGATTCGTTACCAGGATCTCACCTTCTCTATTAAAGGTAATCACGCCATCGGCCATACTAATTAAAATATTCGATAAATTTTCTTTCTCCTGCTGCAATGCCGTCATGTTATATTTAAGCTGTCGAGCCATCTGATTGAAAGCTGTTGCCAATTCACCAATTTCGTCATTTGTTAAAATGGGGACTTTCATATCAAATTTTCCTCTGGCTAATTCAAAAGCGGCTTCTCGCATTTTCCTGAGTGGAGCAGTTACTCTTGATAACAGGAAGAAAGCAAAAATGGTAGTTAGAACAATCCCTACCCCAACAGCGATTAAAATAAAGATGGTCGTTTGTGCACTTGTACTCTCACTAGAATCCACGGATTGAAAGGCATAAATGGCTCCATCCATTTCCTGGTCGCTGAGTGGAATTCCGACAATGGTTCCCTGGGTAACATCATCTCCACCCAAAACAGATGAAAGATAAGTAGTTTCTGAAACTTGCTTATCATTGACTAATGCTTTTTTTAAAATCTCATCCTGAGAGAATAATTGATAGACCTCTTTCTTATTCATATTATTCAAACTACTGTATAAGGTGTTTTCATCCAAAATAATCACTATATCCTTATCTGGATCAATGACTTGCCAAACAATTTGTGTTGATTTCTCTATGTCTGATTCTTCTGCTAAAACAGCATCAACTTGTTTAGCTGTTTGATATAAAGAAGATTTAGCTTCCTCCATACTTTGGTTATGAAAAAATTCAAGAAGCAGTACAGTCAATATGAATAGAACGAAGGAGAATAGCAAGATAATAGTGAGCCATAGTTTTCCGACAACACTTTTCCAAAACATTAGTCGTTGATTACCTCGAATTTATATCCAACGCCCCAAACCGTTACAATCATTCTGGCTGCATCCTCAGATACCTTATTTAATTTTTCTCTTAGTCTCTTAATATGAGTATCCACGGTTCGTAAGTCACCAAAGAATTCATAATGCCAAACTTCTTTTAACAATTGTTCTCTGTCATAAACTTTATCCGGTGTTTTTGCCAAGAAGTACAATAGTTCATATTCTTTAGGAGTTAACGAAACTTCTACACCATCTGCTAATACTCTGTGTGCATCATTATCAATCGTCAAATGATTAAAGACAACAACATCTTTAGATGATGTCTCTGATTGAATATAAGAACTTTTAGATGATCTTCTTAACAAAGCTTTTACCCGTAAAACCACTTCCCTAGGGCTGAACGGTTTTACAATATAATCATCTGTCCCGGCTTCAAATCCCTGCACTCGGTTTACTTCTTCCCCTTTAGCAGTAAGTATGATAACAGGTGTTGCCTTTTTTTCGCGCAACTCTCTGCAAACCTCAATCCCATCTTTGCCAGGCATCATCAAATCAAGGAGGATTAAATCATAATCATTCGTCAACGCAAGTTCTAATGCATCTTCCCCGTTATCCGCCTCATCAATTGTATAATCTTCACGCTCTAAATACATTCTTAATAGTCTTCTAATGCGGTCCTCATCATCAACTACAAGCAATCGTATGTTGTTATCTTCCATCAACCGGACCTCCCTTATGTATAAACTACTAACTAGACAAATTTATCCACGATACTTGTTTTATTATACATGGATACCAAATATTTAGGAATAGAAAAGTGAATATTTACATAAATCCAACCTTTCTATTAAGTTCATTTTATAGTTTGATACGCTCAACCACAACCGAAAAACTCGCTCAAAAGCAGGTTGGTTTGGTAATCTAAAGTAACCTTGTTTTTTCAAAAGGCAAGCTTCGTGTGAATATACACAGAAAGCTTCTCCTATTATAGAAGTATAACCTCTGAACCACGGCTGGACCTGCAATGGAATAGTTTGAAAAGGCCAGCTACATTATAGATCTCTCCAACTATAAAAGGCTTCCTTATCAGGAAGACCTCTTTTTCTTACATACTTGCATATGAATGTAAACCAGCTATAACCAGATTAACAGCTACCAGATTAAACATAATGATAACAAACCCTATTACTGCAAGCCATGCAGACTTTTCACCATGCCAGCCCTTCGATATTCTTAGGTGTAAAAAGGCTGCGTAGAATAGCCAGGTTATCAATGCCCATACTTCCTTAGGATCCCAACCCCAGAATCTGGACCAAGCCATCTGTGCCCAAATCATCGCAAAGATTAGCGCTCCTAACGTAAATACAGGAAATCCGATCAGAACAGATCTATACCCAATCTCATCCAGCAAATTTAAATTTACTGATTTAACTAAAGGCTTCAAAGCTGCACCTATCCGTTTACGTACAATTAAACGTATCAATCCATATAGAACTGCGCCAATTAGAAGCGACCACACGACTGTATTCAGCTTTTTTGCATTAATCATTAATGGCAGTTCGATTAATGGAGCTATGCCTGATTCAGACACTAGTTTTGCTTCATTCGGAACAAAAAAGGCAGGCATGGTATATTCCGCTTTTTCTTCTATTCCATCCTTATTTGTCCAAGAGTAGGTAGCTTCATAATCAGCTACCGAAAAAATAGTTGTAGAAGCCACAAATCCTACCGTACAAATTAATCCAAATAAAACAGCTTCTAGCCAAAACGTACTTTTTGTCGCTTTAGATTGATTAACAGACCGTATCAGATAAATCAGCCC
>JAZUQD010000183.1:0-2740 GCA_045605505.1 Pradoshia sp. | reverse complement strand
GCCAATCCTGAGTTGGCGGAGCAGTTGGATTCAAAAACAATTGCCATTGTACAGGAATGTAAACAAGAGTATGAGAAGATGAGTAAAATCCCGGCAAATGAATATAAAGAATATGTTGAACTGCAGTCTAAAGCTGAAAGTATTTGGGAAACTGCAAAGGAGACATCTAATTATGCTTTATTTATGCCTTATTTGGAGCAATTAATTGATATGAATAAGAAATTTGTATCTTATTGGGGTAAATCAGATCAGCCTTATAATGCATTACTCGATTTATATGAACCAGGTATGACAGTGGAGATATTGGATGATGTATTCGCTAAGCTAAGAGAAGAAATAGTTCCGCTCGTGAAAAAGATTGGTGAATCGAATAAGAAACTAGAAACGAATTTTATTTATAAATCATTTAGTGAAGAAGCGCAGAAAAAATTCTGTTTGGAATTGATTCAGGAACTTGGATACGACCTGGAAGCAGGGCGCTTGGATCAAACAGTTCATCCATTTGCAACAGCCTTGAACGCAAATGATGTGAGAATTACAACGAAATATGTTGAGGATGATTTCCGTGTGGCTGTATTTGGCACGATACATGAATGTGGACATGCGGTATATGAACAGAACATTAATAAAGAATTAGAAGGCACACCTTTATGCACCGGCACATCAATGGGGATTCACGAATCTCAGTCCTTGTTCTTTGAAAACTTTATAAGCCGGAACCTTAGCTTTTGGAAACGGAATTTTGATCAATTGAAAATCGCTTCACCTGAACAATTTGATGAGATTGACCTTGATACATTCTACAAGGCTATTAATGAATCAAAGCCTTCCTTAATTCGGATTGAGGCCGACGAACTCACATATCCATTGCATATTATGATTCGCTACGAATTAGAAAAGGGATTATTTAACGGAGATTTAAAAGTGGCTGATTTGCCTAAGCATTGGAATGATAAATATGAAGAATACTTGGGAATCCGACCTGAAAATGATGGAGAAGGAGTACTGCAAGATGTTCATTGGGCCGGTGGGATGTTTGGCTATTTTCCTTCTTATGCCCTCGGGTATATGTATGCCGCTCAATTAAAAGCTGCAATGCTAAAAGATATTCCTAATTTTGATGAAACTATTGAAAATGGGGAATTTACCAAAATCACTGGTTGGTTAACCGAGCGTGTGCATCAGTACGGAAAACTGAAATTACCTTTAGAGATTATCGAGGATGCAACGGGTGAGGGCTTAAATCCGGATTATTTAATCTCCTATTTAAAAGAAAAGTATACAGCACTGTATGATTTATAAAAAAGAAGCTGAATCAGTTAATCCTGATTCAGCTTCTTTGCATTTACCAAAGTTTAAATCCTTTTGAGCCAGGAGGAGCATTTTGAATCATGTCGACAAATGGAAGGGTGTAAGCAAGAATAATTAAAACGGCTGTAATGCCAATCCATAGCTTCCAGTTTTCAAGGATAAGTGGTGTCTTCTCAGCTTTTTCGGATACTTCACCAATTGGAAATTCTTCATCGCCTTTGGGAGCAAAGAAAGCCAGATTAACGAAGATAATCAAAATTAAGATGATACCAATGAAGAGGATGGAGCCTCCCACGGCCTGTGCGATTTGATAGGGAATCCATTCAGCTGCCTGAGCGGAACCGCCATATGAGGAGTAGGAGGATCTTCTTGGTGCTCCGAGCAGCCCTGCAAAATGCATAGCGCCGGACATAAAGGTCATACCGACTGCCCACGTCATTGCCTGGATAATGGCTAATTTATTCATTTTCTTAGTAAGCTTACGACCGGTTAAATGGGGGACCAACCAATACATGGCACCAAAGTAAGTTAAGACAACAGAGGTAGCCAGTGTTAAATGGAAATGTCCTGTGACCCAAGTTGTATTATGTATGACCTGGTTCAATTGGTTGGAGGCGTTGACGATTCCTCCTGCTCCTGCAGGGATAAAAGCAACCATTCCGATAAAAGGAACAGTAAAGCGTGCATCTCCCCAGGGAAGGGCTTTAAACCAACCAAAGATTCCTTTGTAACCTTTCACACGTCCTGCACTTTCAAAAGTGGCAAACAGGGAGAAGGCTGTCATTAAGGATGGAATGATCACCAGGAATGTTAAGATGACCTGTAAAAATTTCCACGCCGGATCAATACCAGGTTCCGTTAATTGATGGTGAAATCCGACTGGTACAGAAAACAGTAAGAATAAGATAAAGGATAATCTAGCTAAGGAATCCGAGAATATTTTTCCTCCAATTACCTTTGGAATAACCACATACCAAACCATATAAGCCGGTAATAACCAGAAATAAACGAGCGGATGTCCAAAATACCAGAATAATGTACGGCTAACCAGGACGTTGATGGAATCAACCCAGCCAAGTGACCATGGAATAATCTGTACCAAAATGGTAGCGGCCACACCTAGAGTAGCAGTAAACCATAATACATTATTTATGATGACCATAAAGGATAGTAAGGGACCTACTTTGCCCTTGTTTTGTTTTCTCCAGCTAATATAAGCAGCCACCATTGCGCCGCCATCCAGCCAGCTGCCGACTACGACAAATACCAAACCAAAATAAAAGATTGGATGAGCCTGCAATGGAGCATAAAATGTATAAAGAACAGACGCTTCATTAAGCAGAATCATCGTGGCGGACATAGCTGTACCAACGGTCATCATCCAGAAACCAATCCACCCAACGGTTCTGGCACGTTTAGAAAGTGTTCC
>JAZUQD010000182.1:0-3759 GCA_045605505.1 Pradoshia sp. | reverse complement strand
TATTTTGATATGGATAAGCGGGGAAATCCTTCTCATACTGTTGCATATCTTCTATAAATTTATTTTTCACTCCACGAGCTGTTTTACCTGAAAAAGCCTTGGTTAATACGATGTCCTCTTCTGATGCATAAAGAACAGCTTTCTTATGTAATTGATGTGCTCCACTTTCCTTTGTAGTTAAAAAAGCGGTACCTAATTGAACAGCTTTTGCTCCAAGACATAAAGCCGCTGTTAGACCTCTTCCATCCATAATTCCGCCTGCAGCGATAACAGGTATGGAAACATGATCTACAACCTGAGGAATTAAAGACACTAACCCTATTAAACTATCCGGATTGATAAATGACCCTCTATGTCCCCCTGCTTCGCTCCCTTGGACAACTACTGCATCCATTCCTATACTTTCAACTAGTTGGGCTTCATTTACATTTGTCGCAGTACCAATAACAAATGTTCCCTTCTTTTTTAATTCTTTCACAATCTCCTTACTTGGAATACCAAATGTGAACGAACAAACTTTTACTTTTTCGTCTAATACGATTTCTATTTGTTCTTCAAATTCAGATCCAGTAGAAATGGATACCTCATCTTTATCTATCTGAAGTTCTTTTCGATACCTATCTAAGATACTATTCATTTTGAAGATTTTATCCTCTATTAATGCTTGATCTTCCGGTACAAAAAGATTTATACCAAATGGATGTGTTGTTAACTTTTTTACCTCTTGTATAAAATCTCTTGTTTGTTCTGCTGTTAAATAACCTGCTCCAATACTACCTAAACAATCATTATTCGAAACAGATGAAACGAGTTCGGGAGTGGTCACTCCTGCCATAGGCGCTTGTAGGATGGGTAATTTAATTCCTAACTCTTGAATTAATTTGTTATCCATAATATATACATCCTCTCATATTTTTTCATTAACAAGTTATCCATTAATAAAGGTAGTCATCATTCGGGGTTAGAATACTTATATAAAAAATCTCATAAAATAATAGACACCAGACTTCAATAGCCTCTTATTCAATCAATCTAAACTGTTTGATATCGGTTAACAGGTCTTCCTATTCCACCATACTGTAAGACAATTTCAACTTTGTTTTGCTTTTCAAGATGATCTAGATAACGGCGGGCCGTAACTCTTGCCAGTCCAGTTCCTTCGGCAACTTCTTCTGCTGAGATTGGGTTCTTTTTCTCTTTGATGAATTCAAGGATTTTCTCCATCGTTGCCGGGTTTAGCCCTTTGGGGAGTTCTTCTTTCTTCATTTTCGGCTCCTGTTCAGGCTGACTGCGTAAGAGGCGGTCCAATTCTTCCTGAGTCAATTCCTTTTTCAATTTGAATTGGTCCCTATATGCCTTATAGTTCTCGAGTGCTTGCTTCATCCGCTCAAAGGTGAATGGCTTCATGACATAATCAAATGCCCCGTATTGCAGAACTTTCTGAATGGTCTGCTGATCATTGGCTGCTGTAACAGCAATGACCTCTGTCGAAATGGCCTTTTCCCTGATTTTCCGGATCGTTGCAACTCCATCCTGTTCAGGCATGTAAATATCCATTAAGACTAGTTCTGGCTTCAAGTTTTCAATTTGTTTAAGCCCTTCCTTACCGTTCGGGGCAAAACCGACAACATGAAAACCTTCTATTTTTTCAATAAATCCGCGATTTACCTCGCGCACCATTGGATCATCCTCTATTAGTAATACAGGAACGGTTTCCATTCTATTTCCCCCTTAAAATGTAATAACAATGCTTGTCCCTTCACCAGGAGAACTGTCCACTTCTATAGCACCGCCGCCTTTGGCGACAATTTCATGAATTAAGTACATGCCAATCCCATGTCCATCTTCTTGTTTGGTTGTGTATCCATTTTTGAATAGATTATCGAAAACAACTTTATCCATCCCAATCCCATTATCTTCTACCATAATGGATGTAGCATCATCCGTTTGGTCCAAACTAATAGAAACTCTACGCTCTTTTTTGTTGGATTTTTGTACAGCCTCAAATGCATTTTCCATAAGATTGCCGATAATAACGACAAAATCATGATGGTCGAGCCCCTTAGGAAAATGAGTCCACGTACTGTTCTTATCTATTTCAACCTCTATGCCTAGTTCTTTCCCCTGACTAACTTTACTGAGTAATAGACCGGATAAATTGTCATCTTGTATACGTTCATGCAGGAAATCAGTAAGCTTGTCCTGTTCTTCTTTAGCTTGGAAGATATAGTCTGTAGCCGCTTTAAATTTACCAAGCTGAAGCAAGCCTGCAATGGTATGCATTTTATTTTTATGCTCATGGTTTTGAACACGGAGAGCCTGAACAAACGCCTTAACGCCTGTAAGCTCCTCGGCAAGCTTTTTCACGTCAGTTCTGTCCTGAAAAACAGCAACCGCTCCAATCGTTTTGCCCCTTACATGAATAGGGATACGGTTACTAAGAATGGAGTGCTGATTGACCAATAGCTCTTTATTATAGACCGGATGATTGAAATCAATGATCTCTGGCAATCTTGTATCAGGCAGGACATCATATATATTCTTACCGATTAGATCTTGCTTATCTACACCAAGAATATGATAGGCCTTTTCATTAAAAACTGTAATGGCCAAATTATTATCAATGGCGATGATTCCTTCATGCATGGCATTAAAGGTTTCATTCCGTTCCGCATATAGACGGGCTATTTCATGCGGTTCAAGGCCAAACATCTGGTTTTTAACATGCCGGGCAAGTGACCATGCTCCCCATGCACCTAAGAGCAGTGAAAAACAAATGGCCAAGATAATTTCAATCCTTGTTCCCCATACAATTTCCCACAGAGTCGGGGTCAGATAGCCTGTGATTACAACCCCAACTTGATTATGTTCATCATCCATAATTGGAACAAATCCGCGCAAAACTGCGCCAGCTTGCCCACTCGCCTTAGAAACATAGCTGTGTTCCGAAAAGGCAGCATCCTCATCTGTCGTTTTGGACTCTGTACCAATCATCTTTTTGACCGGATGGGACAGCCTAATCCGGTTATTATTGAGCACAACAATATAATCAGCCTTATTGATCACCCTAATCCGTTCAACAATTGGGTTTATTTCTTCTGCTCCGCTTTTGTCACCGTCTTCTGAAAGCAGCTTCTTTACCTCAGGCAATTCAGCAACCGTTCTGGAGAGGAGCAGGCTCCGTTCGCTGATTTCTTCCTCCTTCTTTTCCATGATACTTTCGAGCACAAAGATGCCTGCAACAGCGAAAGAACAGAAAATAATGAAAAAAGTCATAGACATAATCTTCCAATGAATTGATATTTGCTTCATGCCGAAAACTCCTCAAGTAACTTTTTTCCATTGTACCACCAATAAACATGGTAGAATATTGAAAAGAATAGTTTTAGAATAATATAGCGGGGATATGAGATGAAAAGATTTTTGATAGCAGCTGTTTCCATCATTGCCGTATTGCTTATATACCTGGGGTTTCGGCATGATTTTGGACAGAAAGCAAGCTTACCAACTGATTTTGAACAAGAGGGCCTAAACGAACAAATTGTCATCAACTTTAGTCATGTTGTAGCCGAAAATACACCAAAAGGGCTTACTGCCGATAAATTTGCAAGACTAGTCGAGCAGAAGACGAACGGAACCATCCAGGTAGAAGTCTATCCGAACAGCACACTCTACTCTGATGGTGATGAACTGCAGGCTTTGCAAAAAGGAGAAGTCGAGATGATTGCTCCCTCCTTCTCCAAAGTGACGGATTGGATT
>JAZUQD010000181.1:0-3038 GCA_045605505.1 Pradoshia sp. | reverse complement strand
AATTTTTGAACGTCTTCAATACTGTTTCCTTTTTTAAAGGTCTTGATTATAGGCATATCGGCTCCGGATAACCAAATTTTAAGCTCAGCATCCATATCAAATGTGCCTGCTGTTTCCGTACTGAAATGCGTAATACTTTTGTATGGGATGGAATGATACTCGACTTTTTTACCTGTCATGCCCTGTTTATCTACAAGAATAAGTCGGTTACCCGTGAATACAATCAAATCCCTGATTAACTTGTACGCTTGTTGAACTTCTTCACCTGGAAACAATACTTCTTTTAATGATTTAGAAACTTCATCCTTACTTATAGTTGAAGAATTACCCATTAACCCATCTAAAATGCCCATTGCTTTAACCTCCTTATTAAAATAACCCATATCCTAAAGTATACCGTATAAAGTGGATCATATCATATAAATTGGGTATATCTGGATTTTTATGACTTTTTGTAATCAGGACGATATTATTTTCCCCAACTTTATAATCTCCCACATTATCCTCATTCCCTTCGTACGGTGGATATAACCATGATCAACCCAAAGGTAATGTAAAGGGATAGGAAAACACCTATGGTACTGCTATTTTCAGCCTATCTACTCTTGATGTTTTTTCACTTTTAGAAAAATTAAGCTCTGGTATAATAAATTAAATACCTTTTGTTTGTTTAGGTTTAAAAAAGGAGGCTATGGTTGTGCCAACTTGTCAAAACTGTGGGGTAAAGTGGTCTTGGACCGAATCAATAAAAAAATTATTTGCATCTCGCAGACAGATGAAATGTAATCATTGCGGAGAAATTCAATATCAAAGCAATACTTCCAGAAAGGCAACTTCTGCATTTGTTTTATTTCCACTCATAACAATCCCTTTTACTGTCATCTTTGATTTATCATTATCTTCTACACTGCTTTTGGAATTATGTTTAATGCTTGTAGTCATGCTCTTTATGCCTCTATTTCTCAGGTTAACGAATAAAGATGAGCCACTATGGTAAAAAAGGAGACTGCAATTAAACATGCAGTCTCCTTTTACTTTACTAACAGTCCTCAACAGAGTTCTCTATATCCATCCATACGTAAATAAATCAATTAATTCTATTGTAAAACTTCTTCTTCCTGATAAATCCGATAAGCCGGTACAACGGTGTCTGTCACAATCTCTTTTCCATTTTCACGAACAAAATCTAGTTTGTAATAGGAGTCAAAGCGCTGACTGATCTCAGTTTTCACCAATTCAGGCGGTGTCACAACGATTAACTGGAACTTCAACTTCTCAGCAACCGCAAAAATCGGATCCAGAACATGTGCTGATGCTGCTTGGCCAAACGGATTATCACAAACGAGTGATACCCAGCTGTTATCCGCTTCACTCTTAACGGATAAGAGCATCATCATCATAACCATCCGGGCAGATAATTTTTGGCCGCCACTGCCATCTGACTTCGTCTTAGACCCTTGGTTTATCGTTTTCCAAGTTGAATAGTGTTCTTTTTGCGGTCTACCGTACATGAAGGCATTATCAGTCCGCATATTATAGACCAGCAGCTCAGGGAAACGATTGCGTAGGGATACAAACAGAATCTGTTCATCACTGATTAATTGCTTGATTTCTGTCTCAAGAGCTTTATTATGGTCATCGATTGTCTCGAATTGCTTCGTAATCTTATCTATAGCCATAACGAAATGCTGTTTTAAGAGCGGTTCTACCTCTTCGGCGTTCTTAGGTAAGATGTCTTCCTTCAATTGGACAAGCGGAAATGATCCACGTTCATTTTTAATTTTCATCTTAGCAATCATGGACCGGATCGCGTCGGACATACTCATAATTTTCATGCTGGCACGGCTTGCCCAGAAATCCTGCGCTTTTTCCGCTCGTTCTTTATCTCGATCCAGTTGCTCCAAACCGCTCCTCGAGAAGCGTTTCATATTGGCAATAATCGATTCGATATGGGCATAATGGCGAGTATCCATATGATCCAAAGAAGAGAGAACTTCATTTTTAAACCGCAGCTCCCAATCCTTATCTTCAATCGTAAGCTTCAGCTTACGGAGTGATTGCTCAAGCTTGGCATGTTTAACCTGTTTTTCTTCAAGGAAATTTTGGTGCGCTTCACACCAAGCTAAGATACATGATTTACCTTGATTTTTAATTTTGGCTACAACCTCTTCTGTATAAGGGAGCGGATTTTCTTTTAAAATAACGGATAAGGTTAACTGATCTCCCTCGTATCCGTTGATACGGTCATTTGTCTCTTTCAGTTTCTTTTCAGCCTGACTCAGCTCTTTTTTGGTCAGTTTAGTCCGGTCTTTAATCTCAACCTCTTTAACTTCCAGATCCTGTTCTTCCCACTTTTCCGGCTCCTGTTCATGCTTGCTAAGCTTTTTCTCCGCTTTTTTAGCTTGTTCGTTCGCCATCTTTAAGGATGTTTCCGCAACGGTGACTTCCTTGTCCTGCTTACGCTCCTCTTTATCAGCGTCTTTTGCCTCTTTATTAGCGGTCTGCTGCAAACCTTCGAGAATGCTGATCGGTTCGTCCGGTACCGATTTCTCTTTCCAATCTTCATGAAGCTTTGTTAACTTTTTCTCCAATTTAGATTTCTGTGATGCTTCCGCTTCTTTTTGTGCTTTTAACGTAAGCAATTCCTGTGCTTGTTCTTCCTTGGAGCGCTGCAATTGATTTAATTCAATCAAATGCCCTTTAATCTTATCCAGTAGATGCAGAGATAAACTTGGTACTTCCTCATTGCTTTCGACTTTTCCAACTGAAGGGAAAGCAGCTGAACTTACATATTGCACGATTTGCTTAATACTTTGCTCCATGGACAATTTCCATTCCAAATAGGTTTGGTTCCACTGCGCACTCCTGTCATTAAGCTCTTCTAGTTCCTTACTGATCTCTTCTTGTTGGGCGATCAGAGTAGCTTTATGAGATTCCTTTGCATCGTTCAATTGTTTATGCTGTTCGAATTTTTCTTTTTCCTGTTCAAATCCCTCGACTACTTCTATATGCTTTTCACATTCATCAATTCTGACTTG
>JAZUQD010000180.1:0-2129 GCA_045605505.1 Pradoshia sp. | reverse complement strand
ATTGCTCCTAACCCATATACTGGTGTTTATGGTGCATATGGCGGCGCAGCTTATGGATGCGGATCTAACTACGGAGTATCTTGTGGATGCTAAAAACTAATTAACAAAGGAGACTTATTATGGAGATAACAGCAATTGCGTTACAAACAGTAGCGGCTAATCAAAATGTTTTATTTACTGAAACTGCGGTTGGTGCCAACAATTCAATGCTCCATAGGGAAGGTAGCGGACTGGTCACTCTTCGTGCCCAGTCCAATTCCCAGTGCCGCGCACGCTTTAAAATTTCCTTCGGTGGAAATATCGCCGTGCCGACAGGAGAAACTGTTGGACCTATTTCCTTAGCTATTGCTCTTAACGGTGAAGCCATTGCTTCAACCATCATGATTGAAACACCGGCCGCAGTTGAAACTTTTAGCAATGTATTTTCAGCAATTTTCTTAGATGTTCCAACTGGATGTTGCTAGACTTTAAGCGTTAAGAATATTTCTGAAATCCCAGTAGATGTACAAAATGCGAATCTAATTGTTGAAAGGGTGGCGTAAGTAATATGAAAGAACTTAAAAAGATGAAAGAAACTTTAATTACCGCCGTCCAAGGACAATTAGGTAATTTGGCACAAGCTAATACTCATGAGTTAGGCTGTGCTATTGATATGATTAAAGATTTATCTGAGGCAATTTATTATTGTGAAATCGTAGATTCCATGAAAGAAGCTGCTGAAGAAAAAGAAGAAATGATGAAGATGATGAAATATAGCGGTGGTGGTGGCCAGCAGCAACAGCAATAGCAATAGCAGTCACCGCAAGCTATGATGTATTTCCATGAGCGTGTACGCGAGCCATATTTTGATGAAATGAGAGATATGGATCGTAATCGTGGTAGAATGTATTATAGTGAAGGAGGAGGCGGCTCATCTAATGGAGGAGGTAATTCTTCAGGAGGAAGTAGAGGCGGAAGTCGTGGATATTCTGAGCCTACCTATACTAGCAGCAGTGATGCTTACGCTGGGCGCAGCGGAAACAGACGTCGCACCTATATGGAATCAAAACAAATGAATACCGATAAGAATACTCATATTAAAGAACTTGATGCTTATGCACAAGAACTTACATCTGATATTCTTGAAATGATTCATGAAGCAGGCCCAGAAGAGAAACAGTTATTGAAAAAGAAAATGACTGAATTGGCAAGTAAAATTGTATGATTCGGATAAATGGAGAAGAGTGGAAAGTCCGGTTCTGCGAGCCGGGCAATCCAGCTCTTTGTACCAGCAAGCATAACTGTGCTCTTGGAGTCTGTGATGATAACTTAAAAACTATATTTATAATGAATAATTTATCTAGGGAAAAAATGCGTAAAGTTCTCTGCCATGAGCTTACACATGCGGCTATGTTTAGTTATAATGTAGATCTTGATTATTGGACAGAAGAAATAGTAGCGGATATAATGGCAACGTATGGTGAGCAAATAGCTGGCGAAACTGAACGTATCTTTGATTACCTGACAGAATAACAAAAAAAAAGAAGGGGACACCTAAATGGTGTCCCCAATTTTTTATTTGTCATCATAATTCATAACAGTAGGATAATAGACTTCTAATTCACGGATTTTTTTCATCCAAGGTTCTACGTCTCCATTGCCGCCAAGATCTTTATATTGTTTATATCTTTTTTCATAATTTGATAATTGATGTGGCGTAATACATTTATGCTCTATATACATCTTTCCATCAACAATCAAATCTCGTTGATAAATATCAATAAAAGCCTTAGTATTTTTAATATCACTATTTTGAACAGTAGTAAGAATTAAATCAAGCTTATCATTAACGCTATCATCATGCTACTCTAAAACTTCAATACGAGCTTTTAGTTGTTCTTTATCCTCATCGTGATGATTTTCTAATGTTTCAATACGAGCAGTAATTTTATCAAGAGTAGGTTTAGATAATCGTACCCATTCTTCTTGATCTAAAATTTCCTAACCTCTTGCTTGCGCATTTTGTGCGGCTTTCAAAGGTTTTACGGCCATTGCCAATACACCGGCACAGATTAGCGGAATCGCCCAGCCAAGCACTTCTTTTAATACAAATAACCAATCCATTGGTAATCATCTCCCTTTCAAAATAA
>JAZUQD010000179.1:0-5029 GCA_045605505.1 Pradoshia sp. | reverse complement strand
TATTATTACAACGCTTGGGTGCAGATTTAACGAAGGTCTATGAACAAAATAATACAGTAAAAAGATTGCTGGATGAATGGATTGAATATATAAATTATTTTCAGATTGAAGAGGCAAAAGAAATAGATCGGCAGTTGAATGAATTAGTAGATTTTATTGCCTATACACCTCACTTGTTTTTATTTGAACTATACAAAATGCGCTATTTATTATTTATTCAAGAAGCGGATCAAGCAATCCAGCAATATAAGTGGCTTGAAAAACAGAAGAAAAACTTGAATTATCAGGAAATGTATTTGTTGCATTATTATCATGCAATCTGTTTACTTTTACAGAATAAATATAGGCAGGCTAATGAAATATTGGAGGAGTTAGTTTCCACGAGCAGAGATGGGATGAGTGTTTCCGCGGATGTCTATTATCATCTAGCCCTAGCTAAATGCCATATGGAACAACATGGGCATGCCATCTTCTATGCAAACGAAGCCTTAAGTGCATTTACTGCTCAATATAATACGAAGAGAATTATGCACACATTGGTCATCCTTGGAATCAGTTATACCGATACAGGTATTTATGAGGTGGCAGCTGAATGTTATAAACACTTGAAAAGAAATGCTGAGATTCTTAATGAACCAACGACTTTATCCATTGCCTATCATAATATTGGTTATTTAAAGCAAAAGATAGGAGAGTTGAGTGAAGCAAGAGATTATTATTATAAAGCTATAAACTGTGAAGCAGGTAATCCTCATTCTTATATGGTCAGCCTTTGTGCTTTGGCAGAGACCTCGTATTATTTGGGGGAATGGGAAGAAGCAAAAGAGTATTTACTTACGATCAAGAAGAAAGCACATGAAACTGGATCCAAAATATATCAAATGCTGCCCAACTATTTTTTATATATGATTGAGGGGGAGGAAGAGAAAGCTATCAATTATTTAGAAGAGTATACCTTGCCCTATTTGTATAATGGAGAATCCCATTATAATGACATACGAAGTGCCAGTAAAATTTTGGCTGACTATTATAAGAAATCAGGCAAGTTTCAGAAAGCTTTGCAATATATTTATACAGACTACTAGTTAAGGGGGAAAAGATATGAATAGAAAAGCACCGATATTGCCACCCATCGTGTAAAGAATATTGTACCTAGAGGAACAAAAGAACTGATTGTGTTATCAATCGGTTCTTTTTTATTTTCTGTTTATAGCCAAAAAACTAGCAGCATTAATAATGATTCATTTAGTATATAAATTTTGTTGGGAAAATATAACAGAGATGAGTCCAAACGCCTGTTTGGATTTTAAGGCATGTAGGTCTCTGTAATTATGAATAAACTCTTTTTTATAATAAATAGGACAGAAAATGTAACAAAATGTCAGAAACATCAACCAAATAACTTGGGAAAGTTTTCAAATCTGACAAATTAAAAAGAGAAAATTCAGAATTTATAGTTAATTTGTTCCATATTCAATGAAAAAAAAAGCTTCTATAATAACGATACACCTAGAAATGTTCACAAAAAATTAATAATTGAGAGGAGACTAAAAAGATGAGGAAGAGAAGGATCGTTGCTGGAGTTGTCCTAAGTGTATCAATGGCATTTTCTTTTAGCTCAGGAACAAATGCTGAGGTTAAATCAAGTGCGAAAGATGTCAGTTCTGACAAAACTTATCGTGTTTTAATTCAGGGATCTCAGTCGGAAAAGACGAAAGTTAAGAAGAATATGGGAGCGCACCGAGACTTTAACAGTCAGGGATTTACGACAGATGTTTCTGAAGAAGAATACAATAAACTACTGAAAAATAAGAATATCAAAGTAGAAAAAGTACCGGAATTTAAAATAGCTGCTACCAGTATAGAGAAAGCTACTTCTGCTCCTTCTACACGTGTACCGTGGGGGATTAAAGCAATCTATAATAATAGCTCTCTCACATCTACAACAGGTGGCAGTGGAATTAAAGTAGCAGTATTGGACACAGGTGTTTTAAAAACACATGCAAGTCTTTCCTCCAACATCGAACAATGTAAAGATTTCACCCAAACAAGCAGCACTGTTGTAAATGGATCATGTGCCGATGCGAATGGCCATGGTACACATGTAGCTGGAACAGTGGCTGGTAATGGTGGCGGATCTGGTGTATATGGCGTTGCACCTCAATCTAAAGTATGGGCGTACAAAGTGTTGGGTGACGATGGGTCTGGTTATTCAGATGATATAGCTGCAGCAATCAGACACGCGGCAGACCAGGCATCCTCAACAGGTTCAAAAGTAATTATTTCTATGTCACTTGGTTCAAGCTCTAATAACTCTCTCATAAGTAGTGCCGTAACGTATGCCTATGGTAAAGGTGTTTTGATTATAGCAGCAGCTGGTAATAGTGGGTCTTCTGCTAATACAATCGGGTATCCAGGTGCCTTGGCGAATGTAGTAGCTGTAGCAGCACTCGAAAATGTCCAGCAAAATGGAACCTATCGTGTGGCTAATTATTCATCCAGAGGGAATCCATCTACTGATGGAGATTATGTAATTGGCGTAAAGGATATTGAAATATCAGCTCCTGGCTCTGCTGTAGAATCAACCTGGTATACGGGCGGATATAATACAATCAGTGGAACTTCCATGGCTACCCCACATGTATCTGGACTAGCCGCAAAAATCTGGGCTTCCAATACAGGATACTCTCATACACAGCTGCGTGCTGAATTACAAAGACGAGCGAAATTATATGACATTAAAGGTGGAACTGGAGCAGCAACAGGTGATGATTACGCATCTGGATTCGGTTTTGCAAGAGTACAATAATAAAAAGTATGAGTCAGCCTCCCGATGTTTGGGAGGCTGAATTCTAAAGGAAGTAATTAAAGAAAAGGATATCTTTTAACTGGAATTGAGGCATAATCTGTAAAACTTCTAGCAATGAGGGGAGTGATTTCCGTCATAATAGCCTAAAAAAGAGTGAACTTTAGGAGAAAGAGCTAAATTTACAGAGAATCCGGCCGATCTGGAAAGGAATTCAGCCGATCTAAGAGAAAATCCAGCCAAAGTAGAGGAGAATCCAGCCGGCGGAGAAAGAAAGAGCGGGTAAGAGGAAAACGAGTCGAACTTCCAGAGAATCCAGCCGATCTGAGAGGAAATCCAGCCAATCTGAGCGGAATCCAGCCAAAGTAGAGGAGAATCCAGCCGACGGAGCATAAAAAGGAGCGGGTAAGAGGAAAACAAGCTGACAGTGATATAGCAAATCAATCACAATAAGTAACCCATTACAATCTCCCTTTAGTAAGTTGCCATTAGTAAAATCCTTATAAAGGAATTGATGATGATGAAAAAATGGTTTCGAATGAAAGGATGCGTAGAGTTATTTCGCTCGATGGCCAAGAAAGGAATGTTATATGTTTATCAAGTGGGGCTAGTTAGTATTGCCGGTTGGACTTTGGCAAGTTTAGTAATGGCGTATCATGAAGTGTTGATGAATCCAATCCAGCTTTTAATGGTAACGGAATTGTCTAATCTTGATAAAGGTTGGTTTGTAGCATTGATGACCAATATGGTAACCTCGGATGCAAATCGGATTATTGGCAGAGGTTTGTTGTTGTTGATGATTTGGATATTATTATTTCTATTTGTGCCCTTAGCTACGAGGAGTTTAAAGAGTTTCAGATTATTTCAGTTTGAAATAGAGTTGGAGGATGAAGATCCACCAGAGGAACAAATTCCAGTTGAGATCTTCCAGTATGCCCGATTAAAAATCATATCGAATATATATACCGAAAATAATAAAATGAGCCTGTACCGTTTCTATAATCAACAAAGTGGTTTAGCGAATTACAAAGAGGCGCTGGCCTTCTATTTGGAAATAATGACGGAAGAATATTGGGAACAGGTGAAGATAGGAATTAATTGGGGTTTATATGAATGGCAGTCACTGCCGGAAGAATGGAGACATCAGGCTTATATTTCAGCTGATAAAGCTAAGCCTTGTATAAGAAATAATAAGCAAGAACCTGGTCATGGATCGCATAAAAATTCCTTGATTTATACGTATCAACATTTTGATACGACCCTCGTAACAGTGCTGTGGAGTTATACTCATGAGTTTGATGCCATTGATCAGCAATGCATGTATATTTTGCACCATGCCCTATCAGATCGTTTGGAGAATATAGAATATGCTGTATGGATAGAAAAAAATGCAAACTATGATACGGTATGTGAAATAGTGGAGAGGTGATTTTTAGATTGACTGATTATATTATCGACAAAGCCAAATATCGTGCAGAAAAATACAGACAATCATCAAAAATGATGAGGAACGCAAAGGAGTGTACAGTTATTGAAATAAAGCCGTCAACCGAATATGGCTATGCCATCGAGAAAAAAGTATATAAAAAATAGTCCGTTCTGATCAATGACCCTGTTGACTGAACGGCTATTTTTTTGGAGAAATACTAGACCTGCATTGTTGAAAATATAATGGTAAATCATTTCATAGATTTAGGTGGAGTACAGCTTAAGTTAATTGTACATGGGACTGTTTTGAATTGAGGTTTTCCTAGCTAAACGAAGATATATGTAGAATACAAACAAGAAATCTGACGTTAACATATCCACCTTCTGACTGGCATAACTTGAAATGAAAGATGTAAAATTCCTATCAACGTCTTTTTCCATCTATATAGGAAATGTAATTAAGGTTTTTACCTATATGAAATGGAGGGATTTCTTGAACGTGCTTTTGCCTATTATCGAAAATTTATTGATTCCAAAAAAGGATGGGTTGAAGATATTATCGGAGCCTATGATAAGGGAACGAATTTGTTAATTCAATTGTCCAAGCTGGAGGATGCTGTAAAATTTGCCTATGAATCCTTTCTATATGATACACCGAGGGCAACTATTTGCTGTAAATTGGGCTATTTATTTTTTATTAATCATGAAATGGATAAAGCAATATATTGGTATAAAGCAGCTACGATGACAGATGTGGATCGCGTTAAGAGGACAGGAACACTCGTAAACTATGCC
>JAZUQD010000178.1:0-23674 GCA_045605505.1 Pradoshia sp. | reverse complement strand
CAATCCATGCTTTTCCTACATATCTTCAAAGCCACTTTTCAATCGTTTCCTTGTTTCATTCTAATCGGTGTTTGAGATATCCAGGTTCGTCTTTTATAATGAAGTGTCCTATTTTCTGCAGAATGGGAGAGACTCCTGCGGGGAAACCAAGTACCTTAGACCACGCAGCGCAGAACGCGAGGAGGCTTGATGCTTGCCCGCGGAAAGCAAGCTCAATCTGTATAGCATAAGGTAAAATAGCGAAAACAAAAAAACTGCAGACAAGGTCCCTGAAAAATAAGGAATTTGTCTACAGTCTGAAGCACCCTGGGGGATGCTTTAAACTACGCTTTAATGATACTAGAGCTTTATGCTGATTTCGTTCTTCGCAATCGCTTTTCAATTTCGATCACGATGATAGGAACGACTCCAAGTCCGAGCGCGATGAGATAATACTCATAAGGAAGGGGAGTTACCTCAAATATATATGCAAGCGGTGGGATAAAAACAATCGCTACAATCAGTAAAAGTGATGCCAATAATGCTAAGATCATGTACTTATTTTCCCGTAAATCTGATTGAAAAATGGACTTTGCTGTACGGACATTTAGAACATGAAAGAGCTGAGAGAGTGATAAAACAAGAAAAGCCATTGTTTGAGCTGCGCCTAACGATTCCAGGTTTGTACCTGCTAAGTAAAAGCCGATTAAGGAAAGCACGGCAAACATCAACCCCTGCAAGACGATTCGATAAAGAAGGCCGCCAGCAAAGATTCCTTCTGCTTTGGGCTTTGGCCGTCTCTCCATAATATCCTCTTCAACAGGTTCCATCCCGAGGGCGAGTGCAGGGAGACCATCAGTCACCAAATTCAGCCATAATAGATGGATGGCTAATAGGGGGGTCTGCTGCCAAATAATCATGGCGATGAAAACAATGAAAATTTCCCCCATATTGGTACCTAGCAGGAATTGAATGGCTTTACGAATATTATCGTAAGTGCCACGGCCTTCCTTCACGGCATCAACGATGGTTGCGAAATTATCATCGGTCAAAATCATATCCGAAGCGCCTTTTGCGACGTCGGTACCTGTTATGCCCATTGCGCAACCAATATCAGCTGCTTTTAAAGCAGGGGCATCATTAACCCCGTCACCGGTCATGGAGACTATGGCTCCTTTTTGCTGCCAGGCGCGCACTATACGTATTTTATCCTCAGGCGACACCCGTGCATAAACGGAGTAGTCATCAATTGATTCATTTAATGCTTGATCTGTCATTTTTTCAAGCTCTGCTCCAGAAAGTGATTTTTGTCCTTCATTTAATATACCAAGTTCCTTCGCAATTGCATTTGCTGTCCCGATATGGTCACCAGTGATCATAACCGGTCTAATGCCTGCCTTTTTACAAATGCGGACGGCATCTTTCGCTTCAGCTCGAGGCGGGTCAATCATCCCTAATAGTCCAACAAAATGTAAATCTCGCTCAATTTCATCGCTATCAAGGTGATGGGGAACGCTGCTAAGTTCCTTGTAAGCCACTGCGAGCACGCGCATTGCTTCATATGTCATTAGGTTATTAACTCTTTTAGCTTCTTCAAAATCGCCAGTTTTACAGCGGTTCATCAGGACATCAAAAGCACCTTTCGTAAGTGCATAGGGTTTTCCTTCTATTATATGGATGGTCGTCATGAGTTTTCTCTCAGAATCAAACGGAATTTCTCCAACGCGTGGTGCTGCTTCATGAAGACTCTCCTTGGTCATATGATTTTTCAATGCTGCTGAGAGAATAGCGGTTTCAGTTGGATCACCGATATGCTTTTCTTCTCCATCTACTATTTCAACTGTTCCATTGGAAGCTAATGAACCAAGGCGAAGTAAGGATTTTATCGGACCCGAAACGTGATTTGTCACATCTTCTGGTTCACCTTTTACCCATGCTTTAACAACTGTCATTTTATTTTGCGTGAGTGTTCCTGTTTTATCAGAACAAATGACTGAGGCACTGCCTAAAGTTTCAACAGCCGGAAGCCTTCTGATGATAGCATTTCTTTTGACCATACGTTGCACACCAAGTGCCAAAACAACTGTCACAATCGCAGGGAGACCTTCAGGAATAGCGGCAACTGCCAGGGAAACAGCGGTCATAAAGATTTCCAGAATAGGCATTCCTGAATAGAAGCCGATCGCAAAGATGACAATACTGATGGCTAGGGCAAGCAAGCCGAGATACTTTCCTAATTTACCTAGTTTCTGTTGCAGAGGTGTCTGGGCTTGATGGGCTGATTCCAGCAATTCGGCTATTTTGCCCATCTGAGTATCCATGCCAGTGCCAGTAATAATTGCTTTTCCTCGACCATAGGATACACTGCTGCCAGAGAAGACCATATTTACCCGGTCACCAAGAGGAGCATCTTCTTTAACAGCTGCTTTCTCATTCTTCTCAACAGGGACTGATTCTCCGGTCAAAGCTGATTCCTCTATTTTTAAAGAGGATGCCTCGATTAATCTTCCGTCGGCTGGTATGAAATCACCCGCTTCGAATTCAATCAGATCACCTGGCACTAGTTGACTGGCTTCAATTTCGGTTAATTTCCCATTGCGGATCACCTTAGCTCGTGGGGAGGAGAGGTTTTGCAATGCTTCAAGTGATTTCTCCGCTTTATTTTCTTGAACAACTCCAAGTACAGCATTAAGAATAACAATGCTTAAAATAACAATTGGTTCGATATATTCCTTCGTATCATGGCCTTTAACCGCGACAAAAAAGGAAACGGCAGCAGCGAATATTAAGATTAAGACCATGATATCTTTAAATTGTTCAAAGAATCGTTGAACAAGCGTGTTTTGTTTCTTTCCTTTTAATTGATTCAGTCCGTATTTAGCTTGCTGCTCCGATACTTGAGCATCGGTTAGACCAAGCTTGCTATTTGTTCCGTATTCTTTTTCAAGATCTTCTATTTTCTTTACATGCGGATTATTCATGAAGAAACCTCCATTTCGTTAACTAAATATGCCTTTAGCATATCCAAAAGAGGAGGTAGGATACTTTGAAAAGATAATTAATAAAGGGAGGCCATTTGTATTATCGAGAGAAATAACTAGGAAGAATCTTTTTGAAACTCTACTTATTAGGGATCTATTTGTGAAAGGAGTTTTAAAATCATTGAGATGTCACAATGAAAATTGATTTTTGGAACATTTGACAAACATCAAAGGGTATGCAAAAAAATAAAAATTGTTGGTTTTGCACGATTAGAATCTGTAAGAGAATGTGAGGATAGAAAGGTATTGAAGAAGCATTATTCCTATATAGATAGGAGGGGAGCTCTTTTGGCTGAAAGGGGAAGAGGGGAGAAATACTATCGTAAACCACAGGAGTAAGTGATACTCTCAAGAAGGTTTAAAACAATGGTGATTCAACTTATTCCAGTGTTAGTAAAAGAGAACTTATTAATATGCTTATTTAAGTAGGGAGTGATTAAAACGCGCCATTATATAAAAAAGGACTTCAGAATTGATTTAATTCTGAAGTCCTTATAAGGGTTCACTCAATTATTTTAAGATGGATTTGTCTGTATCCATTGGTAATGTATTATGAGTTTCCAGTGGTGCAGGTTTTAACATTGGTTTTGCGCCTTCTGCAGGGGGAACCACTGCTTCATAGCGGAACTCACCTTGTCCATCTGGTGCTTGGCCACTTGCCCAACTTCCAGTGCTGCTTTCTTCACCTTCAGAGAAATTATATAAAGAGTATGCGATATCAAGACGTTCTTTTTCACGTGGGAATGTGCTTGGAACAAGTAAACCTTCTTGTTCTTCTAATTCAGCGATCGCTTTCGCCCAAAGGTTTTGGTGATAGGAATCACGTGCAATAAGAACAGCTAGCAGATCTTTAATTCCTGGATCATCTGTCATTTCATAAATACGGACTGCTGCTAAGCGACCTTGTGATTCAGCGTTCAGGTTAGAGCGGAAGTCAGCTAATAAGTTACCGCTTGCTGTTACATAACTTCCCATCCAAGGGTTACCAACACTGTCCTGTGGACGAGGATTTAATCCGGAAACAATAGCATGTTGTGGATTCATACCGCTTAGTACAGCAGCGATTGCTGGATCAGCCATTGCTTTTTCTTGATCTTTAAGTGGTGCGCCATCAAGTAGACGTGCAACCATAGTCGCTAACATTTCAACGTGGCCGATTTCTTCTGTACCAATATCTAATAAAAGATCCTTGTATTTTTCATTACCGCGTACGCTCCATCCTTGGAACAAATACTGCATCATAACAGTCATTTCACCATATTGTCCACCGATTAATTCTTGAATCTTTTTAGCCATTAACGGATCTGCTTTAGTTGGTTTTGCTTCAAATTGAAGTTCTTTTTTGTGGAAAAACATAATTTCATACCTCCATAAATAGTAGTATTTTTTGAGCGGGTTGCTCGTACATTCTAATAAATACCCTCCGTTTTTTAGTTAGAAACATTTAAACTAATAAAAATAGGTAATAGAGGTAGGAAAAACACTTGACAGATATGGAGTTATTGCAAATAAAAAAATAAAAATCACGGAGAAATTTAACTCTTTTTGCGGGATTTTTAGGGATTATTACCTGTGAAATTGACATATAAATAAAAAAACACCCAGAATAATTGCATTCTGGGTCCTTTGTTGAGCGTCTAAAGTAATGAAATGTTTTTCTTCTTATTTTTCAACAGGCGTTAACTGTTCATTAGGTTGTTGCTTGGCTATTGATTCCATCTTCTTTAATTCTTCCCGAAGTAATCGTCTGACTTCTCTGCGTCTGTGTACTTTTTTCCCCATACAGTAAGACCTCCTTAAAGATAGTGGAAAACCAATAAACCACTGACCGTAAACAAAACCCTCTAGATAATCATTTACAACAATCATTAAAGAAGAAGACCATCTTGATTGTCAATCATATGAAGAAACCTTTCGAGATATTCATATCTTCTTAAAAGCAGATTGTTATCTATAGTTATATCAAAGGTTGAATAGTATGACAATTTTAAAAAAGGTATGATAAGGTTCGTACAAGACGATAAATCAACATTATGCAACTATTCACAAAAAATATCTGCGTTTCTATTCAATGTAATCTAATCGGGATTATTTGCTAATTTAGTTGAAGGTTTCCAGTTGTTTGTTATAATAATAAATGGAAATTAATTAATAAATCAGTCTTATCTGGGGTGAATGGTATGTTAGAAGGATGGTTTTTATGGTTCATCCTGTTTTGGATTTTGTTTATGATTGGATTTATGGCTATCGGCGGTTTTTTTATGTTTCGAAAATTTTTAAAGAAACTTCCTAAAGAAGATGGAAAATCTGATATGGACAAAGAAGTCGAATTTGTCGATCAAACAAGACAGCTTTGGAATCCTGAAGGAAAAGAATTTTTAGAAGAATTGGTCAGCCCTGTACCAGAATTGTTTCGGGATGTAGCCAGACATAAAATTGCCGGGAAAATTGGGGAGTTGGCTCTTAAGGAAAAAGCCAATCAAATTACGCTTGATCTCATTATTAAAGGATATATCTTAGCAACACCAAAGCGCGATCATAAATTCCTTCGCAAGAAATTAGAAGCTGAAAAAATAGATGTCAGTCCTTATGAACAATATTTCTCTGTATGACATCTCTTCGGAAGAAGAGGTTTTCATTTAGTGAAGGTCGTTAAAGCAGCTATAAAAGGACCATCTTCTATGGTCCTAAAAGCTGCACTATATAATATAAGGAGATGATTTAGGTTATGTATTTTTAATACTAACAAAAAAGTCATTAACATCTTTTACGTATTGGTGAAAAAATTCGGGTATTTGCTCTTCTTCCAGTCCTTGAAAACTATTGATTGCAATTCCTCTTATATACCATTCCTGAGAGTCCAGTCCTCGTTTAAAGCAGTTCCAAATTTCGTCTCCCATTAATTCATGTCCAGCACTCATAGATTTTAAATTGTTCCATTTATCAGCCACAATAAGAGCCTTAATTTCAAGTGGGGCATCTTTCACGAGTTCAAGGGTATGCTGTTTGCGTTCTTCCCATGTTTTTGTTTTGTCTTCTGTATGAGCTGAGACATACTTGGCGACTAAAGGGCCAAATTCTTTTTTGATTTGTTCAATTGTTGTATCGGTGTCTTCCACTGTATCATGTAATAATCCTGCAATGACTAATTCCTCACTAAACCCCGCTTTTTCAAGAGTCTTAGCAACTTCCAAAGGATGAATAATATAAGGCTCCTTTGAAAGCTTTCGTTCTTGACCTGCATGGGCATCTGTTGCAAATTGTACCGCTTTTTCTTTTAAAGTCATTTATTTAGCCACCTTTTAACTAGCTATGTTATTGTACAAAAAGTAGGATTGCTTGTAAAAAAGTTCGGTTGTAAAAATATTTAAAATTATATCTATATTCATGGGTATTATATCATATTTATAAAATCGGAAGGTATTATACGTTTTCAATAAGAATAGGGATAATATATATTACACAGTTTAGTAAAAATTATATATAATCTAATTATGTATTGATGAAAGATAAAGGGGTCATAAACAAATGGAACTTATCAAGGAAATTTATGATGATACGTCAGAACAGTATACGACGAATGCATACCGTATCAGAAAAGCGTCCAGAGCCGTAGTCATTAACGACCGCGATGAGATTGCACTTTTATTTGTTACAAAAGGAAACTATCATAAATTGCCTGGTGGAGGAATTAAAGATAGTGAAACAATCTATGATGCACTGAAAAGAGAGGTCGAAGAGGAAGTAGGGACCTTAATTGAGGATATTAAAGAACTCGGAATCACGATTGAATACCGCAATAACGAAGAACTTCTGCAATTGTCATATGGATACATAGCGAAAGCTACTGGTGATTTAAAAGATCCTATGTATACAACTGATGAGATAAATGATGGTTTTGTACTGAGATGGGTTCCAATAAAAATAGCGATTGAGATAGTAAAACAAGACATACCTGCCAATTATGCAGGGAAATTTATTCAGCAAAGGGATCTGGAATTCCTATTAAAGGCTGATGAAGTGATTTAATGTATAGTAATCAAACAACTGCACCCAAAATTGTTAACGGATAAACTGACAATTTTGGGTGCAGTTTTTGTGTTTTTATTTAAAATATCTTTCTAAGTCAGCGATTGAATAAGCTTCCGACACCCCTTTTTTAGAATATAAATATTCGATAAGATTCTTATCATCTTTAAAAAGATCTAGTAGGCCATGATAGATATTTTTTAAATAGGGAAGAGAGGGCGAAGTGATTTGCTTATCAGCTAGGTTGCGATTGTCTGTAAATGTAAAAATCGGAAAACCTTCGGCTTCGCCTAAATAGAGAATATTTCCATACCAGGAGTCATTATACGAATAGGTATGAACTTTTCTTGCTAATTCAAGATTAACATTCATCTCAAAATCTCCATTTTCCTGTTGTACAATTTGTTTAAATTGATTGCTTGTAATTAAATATTTCTTTCCAAATGTTTTCGTGCTTGTATCCTTCTCAATATCGATAAAAGCGACACCGCCATTCCAACGTGCGGAGTATTCCGAGAAATACATTTCATATGGAAGAGATATAGGGGCCGCTTTTAAGGGGAAAGCAGGATCAGAGCATCCTCGTTCTGCTTTTGTCGAACCTTCTGGTGTTCCTCCGGTTATATAACAATGAAAACGACTTTCCGATAAATTCGAACCATAACTTGCGTACCAAACATAATCCATTACTTTATAATCCTCCCATTGTGTTTATAGGTATATGTACCACTAAAGGAAGAATTTACACATATCACAATGATTTTAAAGTGTATCGTTCGTGTCATAGTATTTATCTAAGGTGATTCTAATGGGTTGGATAGAAATAAATATAGTCTCGGCAAGGATAAGGAAAAGGTTTGGTAAAGGAGTGTTAGAAAAAGAGGTGGATAGAGGCTAAGAAATCTCTATTTTTAAAGTGGTGCGAGAGAACATTAAATGTTTCTCCCGCAGAGTATATTTATGTTACATATCATGATGGGAATGATTTTTTTGGCGTGTGTGCTGTCTGTTTTTCACTTTATGTGAGCCACTTAAGGGTGCAGGCTGCCCATTGTGATTATTGTCTTTAGAACCTTTTTGATGATTAGCATTTTTATTCGACATATTATCCCTCCTGACTATAGTATGAGTGTCAATAAAATGATTATACTGGTATAAAATAACGAGTAATCATGAGAGATACCATGAATAAGTCCGAATCTTTCCGTACATGATAGAAATTATATTGTTAAGGAGGGGTGTATGTGCCTTATCACAAAAATAAAGTTCAGGCCTTTCAATCAGCACAAAATGGAGTAAGAAAGGCAGTGGATGTCCATGAAAATTTAAAATCTATGCTGCATGATCCTCAATTTGGCCACGAATTAGGCCAATTGTGGGAAGAAATTAACGAAGCATACCAGCAAGTTGAAAATGCTTATGAAGTTGCTAGTGAGCACCAAAAGGATGAGTTAGATCATTACAGAAACACATTAGATAAGATGGTATCAGATTTAGATGAATTTCAGAAATTATGATAAATAACCGGTCAGCATCCATGCTGACCGGCTTTTTGTTTTATCAGGAAAATAATTACCATTAAGAAAAACTTATAAGAGGCAATAAATTACTTATATTTTACATTATGAAAAGGTTATATTAATATTAAATTGTTAGAATATTGGAATTGACGAAGAGTGCTGAACTTTTCTACAATTTGTCTCTCAATATTCTGTATGTATTTATCTTTTACCTAGAGGGGGTAATTTGATTGGGGAAAAATGATGTGTTCGACTCACGGAAATTTTTTGAGATTGATGGTAAACGCTATCATTACTACAATCTGAATGTATTGGAAGAAGCAGGAGTTGGTGAAGTATCTAAGTTGCCATATTCCATTAAAGTTTTACTTGAAAGCGTATTGCGTCAAATGGATGGGAGAGTAATTAAAAAAGAACACGTAGAGAATTTGGCTAAATGGGGCACAGAGGAAATGTCCATTGATGTCGATGTTCCTTTTAAACCTTCCCGTGTTATTTTGCAGGATTTCACAGGTGTTCCGGCAGTTGTCGATCTTGCTTCATTACGTAAAGCTATGGCTGATATTGGCGGAAATCCAGATAAAATAAATCCTGAAATTCCGGTTGATCTTGTAATTGACCACTCCGTTCAGGTTGATAAATATGGAACTGCAGATTCCTTGCAGATTAATATGGACTTGGAATTTGAACGAAATGCGGAACGTTATCAGTTCCTAAGCTGGGCGCAAAAAGCATTTGATAATTATCGTGCTGTTCCGCCTGATACGGGAATTGTTCACCAAGTAAACCTGGAATATTTGGCGAATGTCGTTCATGCGACTGAGATGCCTGATGGTGATTATATGACATACCCGGATTCTTTGGTAGGTACTGATTCACATACTACCATGATCAATGGTCTTGGTGTATTGGGATGGGGTGTAGGTGGAATTGAAGCGGAAGCTGGTATGCTTGGCCAACCTTCCTATTTCCCTGTACCTGAAGTAATTGGCGTACGTTTTATTAATTCGTTACCTAATGGTGCCATGGCGACAGATTTGGCTTTGAAAGTTACTGAAATTTTGCGTAAAAGTGGCGTTGTAAATAAATTTGTTGAATTTTTTGGTCCTGGTATGAGTGCTTTATCGCTTTCAGACCGTGCAACCATCGCCAATATGGCTCCTGAATATGGGGCTACTTGCGGATTTTTCCCGATTGACGAAGAATCCCTCAAGTATATGCGTTTGACAGGACGCTCGGAAGATCATATTGCAATCGTTGAGAAGTACAGTAAAGAAAATGGATTATTCTACTATAAAAACAGTGATGAACCAAGATATACGAAAGTGATTGAAATTGACCTTTCAGAGATTGAAGCGAATCTTTCTGGTCCTAAACGTCCACAGGATTTGATTCCTTTGTCTAAAATGAAATCTGCTTTCAATGAAGCTTTAACAGCACCAGTTGGAAACGCAGGATTTGACCTTAGCCAAGAGGAAATAGATAAAAAAATTATTGTTCAGCTGAATGATGGCCGTCAAGCTCCAATGAAAACAGGAGATATTGCGATTGCTGCCATAACAAGCTGTACGAATACATCCAACCCATATGTCATGCTTGGGGCAGGTCTTGTTGCCAAGAAGGCTGTGGAATTAGGATTACAGGTTCCCCATCATGTGAAAACATCCTTAGCTCCGGGATCAAAAGTCGTGACAGGCTATTTGCGTGATGCTGGACTGCAAACGTACTTGGATGATCTTGGTTTTAATCTTGTTGGGTATGGCTGTGCTACATGTATTGGGAACTCAGGTCCATTAATGGATGAAATCGAAGCAGCAGTTGCTGAAGCAGATTTACTTGTTACTTCCGTATTATCCGGTAATCGGAACTTTGAAGGACGTATCCATCCGTTAGTAAAAGCAAACTATTTGGCATCTCCTCCATTGGTTGTTGCCTATGCGTTAGCCGGAACGGTGGATATTGATCTTGAGAATGATCCAATTGGAAAAGGCAAGGATGGGAAAGATATTTATTTCAAAGACATTTGGCCATCCAGCGAGGAAGTTAATAAATTGGTACAGGAAACTGTTACATCAGACCTCTTCCTTAAAGAATATGAGCATGTCTTTGATGATAATGCTAGATGGAATGAAATCCAAACTAGCAACGAACCTTTATATAACTGGGATTTTGATTCAACCTATATTCAAAACCCTCCTTATTTTGTCAATATGGATCCTAATCCATCAGAAGTTAAACCGCTTGATGGACTAAGGGTTGTTGGGTTATTCGGTGATTCAGTTACAACAGACCATATCTCACCGGCAGGTTCTATTGGCAAAGATACACCGGCAGGTAAATACCTGCGTGAAAAAGGTGTCGGAATCCGCGACTTTAACTCATACGGTTCACGTCGTGGTAACCATGAAGTGATGATGCGTGGTACTTTTGCTAATATCCGTATACGAAATCAAATTGCTCCTGGTACTGAGGGTGGTTATACCACTTATTGGCCAACCGGTGAAGTAATGTCCATCTATGATGCATGTATGGAATATAAAAAAGATGATACTGGCCTGATCGTGCTGGCTGGAAAAGATTATGGTATGGGAAGCTCTCGTGACTGGGCTGCAAAAGGAACCAATTTGCTTGGAATTAAAACAGTAATTGCTGAAAGCTTTGAAAGAATTCACCGTTCAAATCTTGTATTAATGGGTGTGCTGCCTCTTCAATTTAAAGAAGGCGAAAGCGCTAAAACTCTTGGTTTAACAGGTAAAGAAAGAATCTTTATCCCTGTCAATGAAAGTGTCAAACCACGTGATATCATAACAGCAACGGCAATCGCTGAGGACGGAACAGAGAAGAAATTTGACGTTTTAGTTCGCTTTGATTCCGATGTCGAGATCGATTATTATCGCCATGGCGGTATATTGCCAATGGTTCTGCGTGGCAAATTGCAAGAAGCTTCATCTACCATGTAAGAAATAAAAAAGCTGACTTCGGTCAGCTTTTTTTGTAGCTGTTCGCATTTATCCTGAATTCATGAACAAAAGTCCATTTAATAAAGGAAGAATAGCTAAACTTTAATATACAGACTTTCGCAAATTTGGAAATACTGATACAATTTCTTTGGGGATATACATATTTGTGGCTGGGGGGAGTTTGCTATAAAAAAATTCATCGGGTCACTCTTACTGTTGATACTGATCGGTGTAGCGTTTTACGGAGTATTAAATCAGCAGGATACTTCAGTTAAAGCAGATAAGGGGAATGAGGCTATTGACTTTACGTTGAAAGATCCTAGTGGAAAAGATATTTCCTTATCTGATTATAAAGGAAAGAAAGTGTTTCTAAACTTTTGGGCAACCTGGTGTAATCCATGCAAAAAAGAGATGCCTGAAATGGAAAAAATCCATCAAACCTATCCAGACGTTGTCGTTCTTGCCGTAAATATTGATTCTCATAAAGATATTAAAGGATTTATGAAGAATCTGAATTTAACTTTTCCTACAGTATTGGATATAGATGGTGATATCAACAAAAAGTACAATGTTGTATCTATTCCAACTTCATTTTTTATAAATGAAAAGGGAGTCATAGAGAAAAAAGTAGTGGGATTAATGGAATATAAACAAATGGAAGAAAATGTTAGAAACATGTAAACAGCCGAATAGGCTGTTTTTTCACATTTAATAGCCAATTCAGTTATTCTTATTTTCAAAAAAGGTTATAAATACAGAAAGTAAAGGCAATGATAATATTGAAAATACGAATACGGATGGTGATTTATAGATGAAAAAGCGAAAAAGGATGTCTTTAGCCGATTTAATCGTAGAAAATAAAAAACAGATCATTATGGATAAACATGCTATGGCGATCCTTGAGGATCGAATTGATAAAAGAATGATGGAAAGAGCCGAATAGTATCCAGAATATACCCTTAATAAGACTAACATAAGTAAGCATGCTAAGTATGAAGGGGTGAAAAAAGATGGGTAATCCTAAGAGAAATCCTAAACCATTTGTACCAAATCATATTGGAACTCAGTCAAGAGCAGCTGGTGGAAATAAAGGTAAAAAAATGCAAGATACTTCTGGAAAACATCCAGATGTTATTCAAACTAAAGGCGAATAATAGGATAAAGATCATTTGAAAACCTGCTTGTAAACCCTTTTGGTAAACGAGCAGGTTCTTTTTTGCTTTCAAAAACGACTGATATCAGGATTACTTCTATAACGAAATAAAAAAACTATGTTCCAAATCTTCATGGTGATTTTAACCCCAAAAACCTCGCAACCAAGATGAAGAAACCAAGTAATAAAAACATAGAAAAGGAATCTCCATATAACTATCTTTAAATGATAAATAATGGGGAGACACCAAGTAATCTATTTACGCAAGAAATGAGTGTTGTTCCTAGTTTTTAAAACCAGAATTCACGTGTCTTTTTATGTCTTTTTTTAAGCCAAATAGATTAAATAGACATGTGTTGTATGGTAGGATGGAGACATCGACTTAAAAAAGGATGAAACAAAAAGATGAAACTTTCGATAAATCAATACATAAATAAACTTGATGAGTGGGAGAGAAAACGGAGCGAACAAAATACTCTGCCAGCTAAATCGGAATTGCTTGAAGCAGTGCAATGGCTCTGTAACAACAAAGCTGATCAAGAAGAAATAAACGAACTAGAAGGCAGATTGCTCTATTTATTGGCTCTGCAAAGAAGTAAAGAAGAGGAACAAGATGATTTATATTATCTTTTATTAGAAGAAGCAGATCGATTATTGATGGGCAGAGCTGAGATTCAATTATTATTGGAGAGAAAACAATTAAATCAATTCAACGATCTATTTGCCGGTTTTCGTATTCCAACTTTACGGGAAACAGATAATCGAACTGCCAAACGTAATACCGTCGTTCAAATAATGACTGAAACTAATTTATATATGAATCGAACATCTGACGCGCTAAAGCAACTAAGTCATACATCAGAAATGGAAGCCAGTATGGCTCTAAAGAGGGATTTAGATGAAATCCTTATTTGTATGCAAAAGGTCCTTTCTACTGCTAAAGAATATGAAGAGACTTTAAGCGGTAATTTTCATACAGCTATTGTTTATCAGGAGTTTAAATCCTCACTTCATACGCTGAATAATCGTATCGATCAATTCAATGAATATATATCAAAACTAGACAAGCAGGATCATCAAGATCATCAAAGCGCATTAGATGAACTTAGCCAAATGATTGGTCTAATTGAAATTAAAGAGCGGGTTAACCAGCTTTATCAATTTCTAAAATACCAAAAGCAGCGGGAAAAAATGGGGTTTAATAATACCGGAGATATTAGTCTTAATATGGTCCTCACAGGAAACCCGGGAACTGGAAAGACAACACTGGCCAGATTATTAGCGAAAATCTATTATGAATTAGGGATATTGCCGAAAGAATCGATCGTTGAAGTAGATCGGTCTAAATTGGTTGGAGCGTACGTTGGACAAACAGAGGAAAATGTACGCAAGGCCGTAGAAGAAGCAATTGGGGGGATCCTCTTCATTGATGAGGCATATAGCCTGAAAAGAGATGGTCAACAAGGCACCGATTATGGACAAACGGTTATTGATACCCTGATTTCTCTCATGGATAGTGCCGAATACGCAGGGAAATTTGCAGTTATATTAGCAGGTTATCCTGAAGAAATGCGACAATTTTTGGATAGTAACCCGGGCTTACGGAGCCGTTTTCCTCAATTTAATTATATGGAATTACCAGACTATTCATTGGATGAAATGGTCCAGATAGCTATTCAGACGGCAGAAAATAATCATTATTTTATCGCGCCAGAAGCGATTCCCTCTTTAAAAAAACGAATTGAATATGAGATGGTCGATCAAACATTTGGGAATGCCAGGACAGTTAAATCAATTGTCATGGATGCTATATTCCATAAAGGCTCAATTGGTGACAGGATGGATAAAGGGAGCTTTTTAAACTTTCTTCTTTTGCAGGAAGAAGATTTTTCTTCCCAGTTTCCTATAGCGACAGGAGATCCACAGTCGGAATTAATGAATCTTGTTGGGCTGGATACAATTAAAGAAGAAATCCATAAGCTATCCGCATTTGTAAAGATTCAACAATCGAGAAGGCAGGCAGGTAAGAATACAGTACCCATTCAGCTTCATGCAGTCTTTACTGGCAATCCGGGAACCGGAAAAACGACAGTTGCCAAGCTATATTCCGAAATTCTTCGAGATTGTGGATTGTTGAAGAGAGGACACCTCGTTGTAGCAAGCCGTGCTGATTTCGTGGCAGGCTACGTTGGGCAGACTGCCATTAAAACGAAAAAGAAAATTCAAGACGCATTGGGTGGTGTGCTATTCATAGATGAAGCCTATTCATTATTGAGCTCTTCTACTTCAGACTATGGAAAAGAAGTGGTCAATACATTGGTTGATGAGATGACCAAACATAATGAAAATCTCGTCATTATTTTGGCTGGTTATCCGGATGAAATGAAGACTTTGCTTTCCAGTAATCCAGGTTTTTCATCCAGGTTTAAAAAGTTCATGCATTTCCCGGACTATACGATTGAAGAATTGATGCAAATTATTGAAAACTATGCTCAAAAGTATCAATATGTATTGGATCAGCCAGCAAAAGATTATTTAGTTGAAAAATTAAATGTCATTAAAATTGATGGGAATGGACGCTTTGCCATTAATCTGGTTGATAATGCTATTCAGGCGCAGGCTGTTCGATTGATAGAAGAAATGGACGAGGATGTTGACTATTCTACCTTGGTGAAGGCGGATTTTCAAAATGTGTTAGAATAGAGAAGGAACCCTTATAGTAGAATAGGAGTGTTTGGAATGTTTGTTTCAAAGAAAGAAATCCAGTTATTTTACGCAGATACAGATATGATGGGCGTTATGTATCATGCCAACTATCTTAAGTGGTTTGAACTGGGAAGAACTGCCTTTATTGAAGAGTTAGGCTATAAATATAATGACATGGAGGAAGCTGGCTACTATGCTCCTGTATATGACATTCAAGTAACCTATAAGACACCATTACGCTATGGCGATCAAGCATATGTACATACATGGATAGAAGAAAATAACGGGTTGAAAACGCTATATGGTTATGAAATCCGAAATCAGCATGATCAAGTATGTGCAACAGGAACTACCACGCATATCGTTGTTAGAAAAGACAATTTCAGACCGATTCAGTTCAAAAAAGCATTTCCAGAATGGCATGCAAAATACGAAGAAATTAAACGCAAATAAGGATAAGTGTAAGTATAAGGCCCGTCGGCTTAGTCATTTTATGGCTGATCCGACAGGCTTTTTTTGTGCTGTTTAGAGGTCCTTTTAGAGTTTTCATTCTAAAAGTTGGGTGCGATAAAGACGATTTATAGGGGGAATAATAGCTGAAAGGGTATATATAAATCTATAAGAAGAATAACTTAATCTCGTACATGATATTGAAGGAGTAATATAGTAAAAGCAGGCCGGAAAAACGAATTCGTTTTCTCAACCTGCTTTTATTTAGTCAGCGGATGTCGCCATTATTTACTATAGTTGAACGTAGGTTCAGCCCTTTGATCGTCAAAAGTTACATGAAGATCATGTCCATCAAAATACCATACATCATCCTCTGCAACAAAATAAGTGATCTCATCCTGTACAAGGGTTACTGCTGCTTGGTTTTGGTCCTCTTTATTAATTCCGAGAGAGAAACCGGATTGTATAGGGCTATATCCTCCATAGCGAGGGAAGAACCGTAGGCTATCGCCTTTTTCAAGTTCTAATTCATTTTTATACCATGTTGCTGATTTCTCGTCTATTGTAATTTTCATAGATGAATCCTCCTGATATTAATTCATTTTTTTTATAGGCTATCTGATTTTCGAATACTACCATTATGACATAATGTTTATAAAATAACGACTTATCCGGTATGGGAACTATCTGTTGATCACTTAATACCCTAGTTACACTCCGATGAATCTAGTATTGACCACATAAGGGGGTTCATTATGATCGTATCTTCGGGAGATTCATTGAGTGAAAGTGAATTAAAGTCTATCTTAATAGAATTCAAAGATAAAAACTATCACTGGAAAGGCTTAGATGTAAATACCGTATTAAAGGTGATGTTAGTACATATCGGCTCTACAGATAGCGAGCTACGTGACCAGCTAATCTATACATCTTTTTATCAATTAATTATTAATCGTAAGCAAATTGTTGCTGAACAATTAATTCAACTCTTAGATACTTGTATAGATGAACTAATGTTTAAAGGGATCGGCGAAAAGGAAACCGATACTGTCTTCACAAGATCATTTACAACCCTTTTAGTAGCATTAATACTGAATAGAGACAATCAAGAGAATTTTTTATCATCAAGCAAAATAAATGGTATTAAAGAAATGTTAATGAAGTACATGGACCTAGAGAAAGATTTAAGAGGATATGTCGCTGGGAAAGGATGGGCTCACAGTGTCGCCCATGCAGCAGACACTTTTGAAAAATTGGTGATGAATCCAAAGCTAAGTAAAGAAGATTATCCCGAAATTATGAGGGTGTTATGGAGTAAAGTTCTTATATCAAGTAGTGTGTACGTCCATGATGAAGAGGAAAGGTTATTAATCCCTATTCTTGAAATGCTGGAAAGAGGAATGGATTTAACAGAAATAGAAGAATTGCTGCAGCAGTTGCCGAATGAATTAAAAAAGCGAAAGGAACAGATTGAAGAAGAAGAGTACTGGTTTTTAGTCTTTAATAGTAAAACGTTTCTAAAGAGCTTTTATATTAAAATGAACGGTAATCTTAAATTACTGTCACTTCAGAAGAAGATTGAACATAGCCTGTTAAGTATCTTATAAAACAGGAAGGCTATCCCTTTGTAGAGTCTACACATTTAGGACAGCCTTTATAAAAATCCTTAATTTGATGTACGATTAAGCATAAATTCAGTGAGTTCTTGTTTATTGTTTTTACTCTGGCCAAATACTTCCTCATTAGCAAAAGGTTGTACTCTATAATCATGTTCATTTTGATTCGTTACGTAGGTTGGAGTGAACATCACATTGGATATAGTTGTTGTGGTAGTTCCTTTAGTGGATGACTCTTTGGTTATTTTGATTCTTACCATTCCACCGATATCTTTATAGTCATTTTGTTGACCAGAAAGAAAATTACCTAATGAATAGACGACTAGAGTTTTATGTTTATCGGTCTCTATCCATTCGATTGGCTGCAGGACATGGGGATGATGGCCGATAATGATATCAGCACCCGCTTCGGCCATTAATTTGGCTAATCGTCTTTGTTCATCTGATGGATTCCGTTTATATTCCAATCCCCAATGGGCATTGATCAGTATGAGATCGACTTTATTTCGTATATTCTTAATATCTTGTGTCATTTTATAATCGTCTATGTAATTGACAAGATAATCTTTCCCATCAGGAATAAGGATCCCATTCGTTCCGTATGTGTAGGATAGGAAACCAATCTTAATTCCATTTATTTCAATAATACGGTCGCGCCTGGCATCTTCTTCATTTTTATTAATCCCCACGTATGGCATTCCAATTTTATTATAATAATCAATTGCTCGTAGAATTCCTTTTTCACCTTTATCGAGTGAGTGGTTATTTGCTAGAGTTACCAGATCAATCCCTACGTTCTGTAAGGTATCCGAAATTTCATAGGGAGAGTTAAAGGATGGATAACTGGATAATCCTAGATCACTTCCAGCTGCAATAGATTCTTGGTTGGCAATCGTAAAATCCGGACTGCTTAACATATCTTTTACAGGTGCGAACATATCAGAAAAGTCATACCCAGAACCAGTATCCGCATCTTTATATACCCTATCATGCAGTAATATATCTCCAATCGCCCCAATTTCAGCTGTGGACTGGTATATTCGTTCTGATAATACGACCTCTTTATCTTTAGATAATGTAACTTCTCTTTCATTAGATTGTTTAAAGACTTCCTCCTTATTTACATACACAAATATACCTGTAGACCCCATGAGTATAATAATGAATGAAAAGAGGATTATTTTCTTCTTCATAGTTCACCCGCTCAGTAAATTTCTATTCATTTCAACAATGTATCAATACATTACTACATGTATATTGCCACTTTTTAAGTTAAAATGCAAAAAAAGGTAGTTTTGTAATTCTCATAAAACAGATAATTCGATACTTTTCTACTGTTTATGTATCGGTTCTTTCGTTTAAACTAGTTGGGGACTGAACGATAGAGACCTAAATAAGAAAGAATCATAAAAGGTTTATTTAGTGATTTACTCATCGGATATCATTGAAAGGTTGTTGTATCAAGGTTCTTGAGGATTTGAAAAATTCTCTTTTATTGAAGGGATATTATTATTTTAATATAATATAAGTATGATATATCTCGTACAAAAAAGAGGAGGGAGTCACCATGGGTTTTATAGGGACAGTATTCGCGATCTTAGTCGCTCTTACAATCTTTGGTATCTGCGGTTAAGTTATATCAAAAAACTTAATTTGGTCTTATTTTTGCTACCGCTTCTTATTTTTCTAATAAACGAGGAAATAAAGTACAAAGTAGACGTCCCCTACATTGGTTATGTGCTCAAATGTCATTTTAATGACTTTCTTGGAGGGATTTCCTTTGCAGCATATACCAACCTAATTCTTTTGTTTAGTCATTGGACCAGCTTTTATTTATATAAGCTTCAGCATTTTATCATCTTAGGGGCTATCTGCAGCTTTGCCTGGGAATGGATAATTCCCGTCATTAAAGAAAACAGTACACCGGATTGGTTCGATGTACTGTCATATATGCTTGGGATGTTATGTTATTTCTTTCTTATGAAGTATTTCATTTATGTAGAAAATAGAAATGACTTAAAAGAGTGACGAGCAATATAATCTATTGCCAGGTATACTACTAATTAATCTTCATTATTTTTTTGCTTAGGCATCTATCTCTAACTCAAGTTTGGATAGATGCTTTTTGTATTTAAGAAGAATCACAATAAGCATCTATAACCTAATTAGATGACTCTGGCAAAAGGGTTTAGACTAGCTGCTAACCCCTATGGCCTCTGATAGTCACTTGTCATACAAAGATATAAGTCCTAACCAGCATGAATCATGTTTATAAGTAGGAAAACCGTTTAGTTGTTGGAATTGCAGTCCTGAGGGGGCTTCGTTTTACCCCAGCTGTTTCTAGTAATCAAAAAGGTTAACCTGATCACGTAACCGATGCTAAAGAAAAAGTCACTAAAAAAGACTGCTTTTGCACCACAATTAATGTGGTTACAAAAACAGCCTTATGTTCTCATTTAAACAAATTTACCTTCGGCTCTGTTTTATTGATAATCCGTTTTATGTTCGCACGGTGTCGATAGAAGATAAAGCCTACCAAGAAGATGATTAAAATTTGAAAGGACAAATCATCAGTAAACATGACATATATAAGTGCTACAACGGCAATTAACATGGAAGATAAGGAGACCATTTTGGTTAATAATAAGAATATAAAAAAGCATGCAACTAAGATTAAAAATAAGTTTGGATCGTACCCAAGCAAAATACCGCCTGAAGTAGCTACCGCTTTACCGCCTCTAAATCCTGCAAATATAGGATACATATGACCAATAACTGCCAATAAGCCGCATACTAACGGGATGGCAATCCAGTCTGGCCAATAATCAACTTGTATATCAAATATGTATGGCAGTAGGACTGCAAGAGTTCCTTTTAAAATATCGATTGATGTAACAATAAGTCCGGCTTTTTTACCGAGGGTTCGGAATGTATTAGTTCCGCCAAGATTTCCACTTCCATGTTCTCGTATATCAGTATTATAAAATACTTTGCCTATAATTAAGCCTGAGGGTATTGAACCAAGCAAATAGGAGAGAACAAATAAAAAATATAACATACAAACATTTCCTTTCTAACACAATTAGTTAATATATTTTAACATGTAGATTTAAAAAGACATACAAATTTATTTCATTTGGTAAACTTAAACACTTCCCTATTAGGAGAGTACCGTTTATTCTATAATAGCCTATGGGTATACATAAAATATATTCAAAAAAAGGAAAGGGTGTAGTTATATTGGAAAATCCTAGTAGAGATGAAATTGGTGTACTGTTAAAAAAAGCGAAACGAATAGCTGTCGTTGGTCTATCTGATAATCCGGAGCGGACATCCTATATGGTTTCGAAAGCTATGCAGGATAATGGATATGAAATTATTCCAGTCAATCCTGCAGTGGACAGTGTTTTGGGGGTTAAGGCGGTTCCAACCTTAAAAGAGATTGAAGGACATGTAGATATCGTTAATATCTTTCGACGTTCTGAATATGTTATGGATCTTGCAAAGGAATTTATGGAAATCGATGCTGATATATTTTGGACTCAGTTGGGTGTTGTAGATGAAGAAGCTTTTCAAATGCTAAAGGATAAAGGATATATGGTGATCATGGACCGCTGTATAAAAGTCGAGCATGCCCTAACTAAATAAATCTAAAAATCACCACCAATTACTTATAAATATAGAATTGGTGGTTTTATTATGTAATGGATGCCAAAAACTAATAGTTGTAAAAAGTGCGTACATGATACCATAATTAAGAGAAGGTCTGAATTTACATAAAATATTGGTGAGTAATTAGAACGACGACAGCAACCTATACATACTATTTATGAAAACTTTATTTGCGAAACGAAAAATAATCTGTAAAAATAGAGCAATAGAGCTTATCTGTGAGTATTTTTAATAATCGAGAACATTTGTTCTTATTTTAAAATATGTATATAATAGAAGTTGTTAAGTATAGAGAGGGGTACATAAGTGGCAAAGAAAGTAAAACCTATAGACTATAACGAAGATGCCATCCAGGTACTTGAAGGTTTGGAAGCTGTCCGAAAACGGCCGGGTATGTATATCGGCAGCACGGATACTCGAGGCTTGCATCATCTCGTTTATGAAATTGTAGATAACTCCGTAGACGAAGTGTTAGCTGGTCACGGTGACGAAATCATTGTAAAAATTCATAAAGATAATAGTATCAGTGTAATGGATAAAGGAAGAGGAATGCCTACGGGTATGCACAAAATGGGTAAACCGACTCCGGAGGTTATTTTAACGATTCTCCATGCAGGAGGTAAATTTGGTCAGGGTGGATATAAGACTAGCGGTGGTCTGCATGGTGTTGGTGCTTCTGTCGTAAATGCTCTTTCTGAATGGCTTGTTGTTACAATAAAGCGTGATGGCTTTATTTATGAGCAACGTTTTGAAAATGGTGGAAAACCCGTTACGACATTAGAGAAAATCGGAAAAACTAATCAAACGGGGACAACCATTCATTTTAAGCCTGATCAGAGTATTTTCTCTACGATCGTTTATAACAAGGAAACCTTAAGCGAGCGATTACGCGAATCCGCCTTTTTGCTTAAAGGATTAAAAATCGAATTACAAGACTTACGTACAGATGAAAAAGATGTTTATCATTATGAGAATGGTATTGAAGCCTTTGTTACCTATTTGAACGAAGAAAAGGATACGCTTCATCCTGTCGTTAGCTTTGAGGGGACCCAGTCCGATATTGAAGTAGAATTTGCCTTTCAATTCAATGATGGATATTCCGAGAATATTTTGTCGTTTGTCAATAACGTAAGAACAAAAGATGGCGGAACCCATGAAGTGGGAATGAAAACAGCCGTTACACGTGCCTTTAATGAATATGCCCGTAAATCAGGATTGTTGAAGGAAAAGGATAAAAACCTGGATGGCTCTGATATACGGGAAGGATTGGCTGCAATTATTTCTGTAAGAATTCCAGAAGAATTATTACAGTTTGAAGGACAAACAAAGAGTAAACTTGGTACTAGTGATGCACGTTCTGCAGTTGATTCCGTCGTATCTGATAAATTATCGTATTATTTGATGGAAAACGCTGACATCGCTACCTTATTGGTCCGTAAATCGATTAAAGCATGTCAGGCAAGAGAAGCAGCCAGGAAGGCAAGGGAAGATGCGCGCGGTGGTAAAAAGCGTAAGAAGTCGGAAGCTCTTCTTTCTGGGAAACTAACACCTGCACAGTCCAGAAACCCATTGAAGAATGAATTGTATCTAGTCGAAGGAGATTCCGCGGGAGGATCGGCAAAACAGGGACGTGATCGAAGGTTTCAAGCCGTTTTACCTTTGCGGGGTAAAGTTATTAATACAGAAAAGGCAAAACTTGAAGATATCTTCAAAAATGAAGAAATCAACACGATTATCCACGCTATTGGCGGTGGAGTAGGATCCGATTTTTCTATTGAGGATATTAACTACGATAAAGTGGTTATTATGACGGATGCTGATACAGACGGCGCCCATATTCAAGTATTATTGCTTACTTTCTTTTATCGATATATGAAACCATTAATTGAACATGGTAAAATTTTCATTGCTTTACCTCCTTTATATAAAGTTAGTAAAGGATCAGGTAAAAGAGAAGTTATCGAGTATGCATGGGATGACGATGAATTAGCAGGTACAATAAAAAAAGTCGGTAAAGGCTATATGCTCCAAAGATATAAAGGTCTTGGAGAGATGAATGCAGACCAGCTGTGGGAGACGACTATGGACCCGGAACAGCGTACCCTGATTCGTGTTCGCATAGATGATGCCGCACGGGCAGAGCGTCGGATTACCACGCTAATGGGTGATAAAGTAGAACCAAGGCGTAAATGGATTGAATCCAATGTTGCATTTGGTTTGGAAGAAGATGAAAATATTTTAGAGAATGAGAATTTAACGGTTGCTGATGAGGAGGAAGTATTATGACACCAGCAGAGAAGTACCGCGATCTCCCTCTTGAGGATGTAATTGGCGACCGCTTCGGCCGATACAGTAAATATATTATTCAAGACAGGGCATTACCGGACGCGCGCGACGGGTTAAAACCGGTTCAACGCAGAATCCTTTATGCCATGCATTCGGATGGCAATACGAATGACAAACCGTACAGAAAATCAGCAAAGACAGTCGGTTTAGTAATTGGTAACTTTCATCCGCACGGTGACTCATCTGTTTATGAAGCAATGGT
>JAZUQD010000177.1:0-12457 GCA_045605505.1 Pradoshia sp. | reverse complement strand
ATGAAAAATCCCCACTAAGCATAAGGATGGTTGGTGGGGATTTTTTTGTATTTTTTTATTATTCTTTTAGCACTACATTCCATTGAATTTAAGAATGAAATAAGAGATATTATAAAAGATATTATATAAATTACTTTTTATGGGAGCAAATATGGTTCCTTTTATGATGCAGATTTTCTCTGGAAAGAAGGTTAAACAGTGAAAGATAAACTAATTCATATGAGAGATAAATTAAATAATATTAGTCGTCGTAATCGCTCCATTAGATTATTAAAGATATACAATAAGTGGAGTTTTGATTTGACTGAATTAGATAAGTTATCTTCTGATAATAAAAATAGTAGTGAATCTATAGTAAAAAAGATTGTAAAACAATATAAAGATGAAATTATCTTACTTAAAGCAACAAAAAGAAATGAAGATTCTATGGTGATGTCAAAAAAATTGACGGATCTATTACGGAATATAAAAGCCATTGAAGAAGAAACTGGTGTCCACGATTTTTATTTAGGTTTCCCTTTTATATCAGGTACCCTCGCGGATGGTACATTTTTTCAAGCCCCTTTATTCTTATATCCCATCCGTTTAGAAAATAGCAGGTTAAATACGAATAAATGGATAATCCGAGTAGAGGAAGGAGGTCCGCAGATTAATCGGACCTTATTCCTAGCTTTTAAGAAATTAAACAAAGTAGACTTTACTGAAGATTTCTTTGAAGAAGCTGCAGAAATTGCTAAGTCATATGATAAAGAACAATGGAGTGCTTTCTTTGAAAAATATGAATTAAATCTATCATTTACGAATGATGGACTGACAAAATTAAAAGAGTATAAGCAGGAAGATATTCCTGAAACAACTGGTATCACTTTATTGGAACATGCGATTATCGGGAACTTTCCACAGGGTGGTTCGTCAATTGTCAAAGACTATGATGTAATGGTAGACCTAACAAAAGAAGCAGCATTATCCTCACTTGTAAGTGAATTGATTGATCCACAAGAGTTGGAATTTGGAGATGTTGAGATTGATGAAAACAATGGAAATACTCCTCCTGCTGAAGAACCGGATATCCTGAATCTACTTGTTACAGATGGGTCACAAGAGGAAATTTTAAAAGAAGCAAGATACAAGAGAGGACTTGTTGTCCATGGTCCTCCAGGAACAGGAAAATCACAGGTAATTGTAAATTTAATTACTGATGCACTGAGTCAGGGAAAGAAAGTATTGGTAGTTTGTCAGAAAAGAGCTGCTCTTGATGTAGTCTATCAACGCTTGGATAGCTTAAAGTTAACAAACCATATAGCTTTAGTTCATGATGAAAAGGTGGATCGCAAGCCACTATATAGCAAAATAAATGCTGTTCTTGAGAATAATAGAGTCATGTTTGAGCGATCGAAATCTGAGTTGGAATCTGCTTCTAAAAGTTTAATGGAGCATGAAAAACTTTTAAATCAGATTGCCAAGGGGCTATATGAGTATCAGGACTATGGATACCGTTTATATGATCTTTATGGAAAAGCAGCTCCATTAGACGATATGACTAAAATGTTGAATTTAAAACCAGTATTAAGTCAATTGAACAAAGATGACTTAGTTGATATAAGTGAAAAAATATACAGCTATGCCGAATGGTATGAACGTTTTGGCGGTGAGCAATACGAACTGAAAGAACGTAAATCATTTGCACGATTTACGATCAAAGATAAGCTGGAATTGGTAGATTTGCTTAATGATTTAATAGAAAAGGCGAAGAACGCTTCCGATTATTTAAATTCATTGGATTATAAAAAAATCACTCCTGCCTACACATGGCTGATGGAAGACAAGTTAGCAAAGATATATCCGGACTTAGAGGATAATAGCAAAAAAACGATGCAAAGCTTGAGGATTTGGTGGTGGACATCCTTCTCCGGTAAATCAATTCTCGAGGAGCTATTAGAAGGTGAAAAGTTTAAAGGAACAAACTCCTCGGAATGGGTGAAGATTAAGCAAGCCCTTATGATCATGAATCAATTAGGGAATGAAACAAAGAAGATGTCCGAGGAAATCGACCGATTAAAAAGATATTTCGATGATAAAGTGATTGAACGTTATCAAAATAGAATTGCGGAAGGTGATATTCCGTTACAAGAATTAGATAAAATACTAGAATATGTTCACCAGGATTTTGAGGATATCCAACAAATGGATTCTTATTGGGAAGGTTGTTCTGAGCTAACGAAAGAAATTGTTCAAGAACTTATAAAGAAAGGTACCGTCTCAGATCAAGCTCTATCGGAATACTGGGTTTCTTTATTTATAAACTCGACCTATATTCATTGGATTGATGAAACGGAAAGCAAATATCCTGAGGTTAAAAAGATATCAACAAGTGAATATTCAAGGATCAGGGAGCGATTTGGCCAATTGATTGAGCAAAAAAGAGTGGCTGCCAATCAATATCTAATTCATCAATTAACCAAATCTGTCGATGAGCTACAGAAAGTTTTCCCGAAAGAATTAAGGAATCTAAAACATCAGGTAGGAAAAAAGAGAATGATTTGGCCACTGCGCAAATTGGTCAATGAATTTTCCGGTAAAGGGCTGGTGAAATTAATGCCAGTTTGGCTGGCCTCACCTGAAATAGTGTCTTCTATTTTCCCATTAGATGATCAATTATTTGATTTAGTTATTTTCGATGAAGCTTCTCAATGTACGGTAGAAAGCGGTCTGCCTGCTGTATTTAGAGGAAAACAATTAATTGTTGCAGGAGACGAAAAGCAATTGCCACCTTTTAATATGTTCCAGTCTTCTATTGTTAATGAAGATGATGAAGAAGAGTATGAAATTGATGAATCGCAAAGTTTGTTAAATTTGGCGAAAAGAAGATTTCCGGAGAAAATTCTTCAGTGGCATTATCGTTCCAAATATGAGGAACTAATTAACTTTTCAAACCACGCTTTTTATAATGGACACGTTCAAATTGCTCCTAATGTTGAGCCGTTGAAAGATCCTCCAGCTATCCAATGGAAGAAAGTAAATGGAAGATGGATTAATCAATCCAACGAAGTAGAAGCAATCGAGGTATATAAAATTTTAAAAGACACATTGATCAATCAACCAGGAAAAACAGTCGGTATTATTACATTTAACGCAAAACAACAAACCAAAATACTGGATATCATCGAAAGATCAGCAGCAGAAGATCAAGAATTTAATGTTGCATATAATCAAGCGATGGCAAAAGAATTGGACGAACGAGTATTTGTTAAAAATATTGAAAATGTTCAAGGGGATGAAAGAGATATCATTATTTTCTCTGTTGGCTATGCTAAAAACGAAGAAGGGAAGGTTTATAACCGCTTCGGTATGTTAAACCAATACGGCGGAGAAAATAGATTAAATGTTGCCGTATCAAGAGCGAAAGAACGTATTATCGTAGTATCAAGCATCGAACCAGAAGAATTGAATGTTGCGAACACAGCACAAATTGGACCGAAGCTTCTTAAATCCTATTTAAAATATGTAAGGGCAGTTTCCAAGAATCATAAGGTTGAAATTGATTCGGTTGTCCAGGAAATCAATGAAAATGTCAACACGCATGTACAAGAACTAGGCCTTCATTTTGACTCGCCTTTTGAAGAACAAGTTTATAAACAGCTGAGAAATTTGGGTTATGAAGTAGCTACACAAGTAGGGATGTCCGGATACAGAATCGATATGGCCATCGTTCATCCAAATGATTCTTCAAATTATATATTGGGAATAGAATGCGATGGGGCCATGTACCATAGTTCTGCCAATGCAAAAGAACGAGATATCTATCGTCAGCGATTCCTCGAAAGCCGAGGCTGGACGATTGAGAGAATCTGGAGCAGAAACTGGTGGAAAACACCTAGTAAAGAAATCGAAAGAATTGATCAAAAGGTCAAGGAATTAGTAAGAAGTGAAGAAGTAAAGAAAAAAATCAGCCTATGAAGCACCTATCGATCGCCCTTACCCGAGCTATACCCGGGTAAGGGCGATTTAAGTGTGTGGAGAAAGGCCAGTGAAGTGGCTATGGAGTACCTATGGACCGGCTATGCCCGAGCTATACCGGGGTAAGGGCGGGTCAAGTGTGGGTGAAAGGCCGGAGAAAGCGGCTATGGAGTAGCTATGGACGGGCTATCCTGGGGTAAGGGCGGGTCAAGTGTGGGTGAAAGGCCGGAGAAAGCGGCTATGGAGTAGCTATGGACGGGCTATGGACGGGCTATCCCGGGGTAAAGGCAGGTCAAGTGTAGGTGAAAGGCCGGAGAAAGTGGCTATGGAGTACCTATGGACCGGTTATGCCCGGGCTATCCTGGGGTAAGGGCGGGTCAAGTGTGGGTGAAAGGCCGGAGAAAGCGGCTATGGAGTAGCTATGGACCGGCTATGGACGGGCTATCCCGGGGTAAAGGCAGGTCAAGTGTGGGTGAAAGGCCGGAGAAAGCGGCTATGGAGTACCTATGGAGCGGCTATGCCCTAGCTATACGGGGGTAAAGGCGGGTCAAGTCTAGGTGAAAGGCCGGAGAAAGTGGCTATGGAGTACCTATGGAGCGGCTTTGCCCGGGCTATACCCGGTCAAAGGCAGGTCAAGTATGGGCGAAAGATGAGAAAAAGCGTTTATAAAGCATTAAAACCCTGGCTTAGCCGGGGTTTCTTTTATTTCACTGGAAAGTTTAACGTTGTAATCAATAAGTTGATAAGTTTGTGTCCTCCAAAAGATTGTCTCGATGGGAAAGAGTCGGAGATGTCATGCAATCCTCGAGTATGTTTAACGGAATCTTATTCATTTTATAATATTTTTCATGATAAATGGCTCTGACGATTTGTTGATAATTTAGCTCTTTTACTTCAGTTAACGGTTTAAATGCCAAATATAGGGGCACGGGAGTTTGTCCATGAAATAAAGGTGGTTGAACATACGGATAGTCTCTAATTGGTGAAAATCCATTATGGCTAAAAAAATGGAGACGATTTATGTTTTCTTTGTATTCTTCTTCATTTTCCGCATCTATTTCTCTTTCAGTTTCGAGGAAAATCCCGAGTAAAGAAGGATGTCCGGCATTTTTCGCATCAATCGAAAGTAATTCCTCTATTTTAAGAAGTGTTTGTTTCCCTATACCTTTCCCGCGCTCTTGCGGATCTGCTGCTATATATACGATATACCCGCTATTTACCTCCGCTAAATAATGAGCAGTTGCAAAGCAGATGACTTTATTGTTGGACTTCCCAACTAAAAAATGAAAATGATTTGGTTTATATTTTTCACGTTGCTTGATGGACTCGTAAAAAACAGTATGGTCTTCCCGTACGTATTCAGGAAAGCATGAATGATATAGAGCTAATGTTTCTCTTAACGGTCCATCCTCTAAATGGGTGATTTCATTCCATTCTATAGCCATGGTGCAGGGCTCCTTACGATTTTCTTTAAGTGTAAAAGATAACTCGGCGATAAATCAAGGGTTTATACCCAATATAAAAAATTAGGTATTTATGAGGGGAGATTAGCCCAAACAGAGGAATCACTTTTGACATATGTTATGAGTGTACTAAGCGAAAGCGAGGTGACTTACATGTTTGGTTGCTATGGATATGGCGGTGGTAGTAACTGCGGCGGCTATGGATACGGCGGTGGTAGCTACGGCGGCGGCGGTTACGGATCTACTTTCGTTCTAATCGTTGTATTATTTATCTTGTTGATTATCGTTGGCGCTAGCTTCTGCTAATGATAAAAGTGTACAGAAGAGGTCCTAAACCTCCTCTGTACCAAACTCATAATCACGCATTTACAACTTATTAATGAAAGAAGGGGGTTCAGCTGGGTCTGAATCCCTTTCTTGCATGGAAAAATGAATTTCACATTTCTAGACTAGTGCTCATAGGATAACTGTAACGATAAGGAGGCTGAAATATGGATAATGGATTCTTTAAAAATATGGAAAAGAAAACAGGCGTCAATATGAAAGATGTAATGGATTTAGCTAATTCCTTACAAAATGCAAATTTTAAAGATGAAAAAACAGTCCGCAATGTTATTAAGAGGGTATCTCAAATTGCCAATAAACCTGTACCGAGGGATGTAGAGGATCAACTAGTTCAATCTATTATAAAAGATGGTAAATCATTGGATTTTAATACCATAGCTAATATGATGAATAATAAAAAATAAGAGTAAAGGAGCCACCTTTACATAAGAAATCATTCATTTTCCAATAATCCAAGCCTGCATTCTTGGTTATTTAGAAATCAATGCTTCTTTGTAAGATGGCTCCCCTTTTAAAATGGTTAAGAATCGTGATGCTCTTGCTCGTTTTGCCCGTCTATATTCAGGTACAGAAAGATATAAACCCGTGCGTGCTCGTGTTACAGCGACATATAATAAACGTCTTTCTTCTTCCAAAGGTTTTCGGTCACCATCACGCCAGGATTCTAAAGCGTAGTCATGAGGCATATTTCCGTCTACACAGCCTAGAATATAAACATATTTATATTCTAGACCTTTCGAGCGATGGATTGTACTCAGTTGGATAGCATTTAACGTTTTTTTGGACATCGATTTAATTTCTTTTGCCATGGCTGTCATATGATCGGCATGAAGAATAAAGTCATGAACGGTATCAAAGCGTCTAGCTGCAATTTTGGTATCTTTAATATCATCAGAGCCTTTATCCATTTTATTTCCTTCTTCACCCCGTTTTTTGAGGTAAGCTTGAAAACCGAGTTCCTTTTCGATCATTTCGATAGCAGAAGAGGGGGATAGATCTTTCAGTGAACCGATAACGGAGACAGCTTTATCTATAGCCCGCTTCTGGAATGGTTTTAAATTAGTAATAAAACGCAGAGCTTCAAGCAAGGTACAATCGTTTAAGATCGATAACGCTTTGGCGTCCTGAACTACCGACTTTTTTAAATATAAGGGCGGCAATAAATCCTGCAGCATTCCTGGGTCATCTGGATTTAAACTCGCCCTCATAAAAGCCAGTATACTGCGTACAGTTTTTCTTGTATAAAAGGAATCATAGTCATTGTCAACACGAAATGGAAGACTAGAAGCTGCAAGTTTTTCAAAAATAGCACGGCTCATCGTGTTGGTTCGATAAAGAACCGCAAAATCCTCAGGTTTAGCCCCATTCCTTATTTTTTCGGAAATATCCGTCAAGATCATAATCGCTTCAGAGTCTTCATCGAATGGATAAAACAAAACCGGTGATGGGGATTGGTCATGTGTTGCAACCATTTTTTTAGGTGTTCGAACTTTATTTTGCGACACAATTTTATTGGCCGTTTGGATGATTTTATGGCCAGAGCGGTAATTAGCCGTCAAAATAATCGTTTCAAGATAGATATAATCAAGCTTTAAATTATGCAAGAAAGCTGAATCACTGCCACGGAATGAATAGATTGCCTGATCATCGTCTCCTACGAAACAAGCAGATTCTGCATTTGCGGCAAGTAGTTTCACAATCTCATATTGTACTTTATTAATATCCTGGAATTCATCAATCAAAAAGTGTTTAAATCTATTTCGATATAAATCCAGTACTTCTTTATTCTCCTTCAAAAATTGATAACAGCCTGTTTGCATATCATCAAAATCAAATTTACCATTTACTTCTTTATAGGATTCATATTTTTTATAGAGTTCTAGACAATTGATATCCCAATCTTCTGTAGGATGAATATCCTGAGGAGAGAGAAGATCATTTTTCCATTTGCTGATCTGCTGCAACGCTTGATCAAATGCAAATTCCCGTTCATCGATTCCTAATTCTGGAGCAGCCATTTTTAGCACATATTCTTTCTCTCCATCAAATTTTATCAGTTTACTTGAATGCCATTTTTGAGGTTCATGACGTAAAAGAATTCGATAAAAAATAGAATGGAAGGTGCCTGTAAATACATCATTCAGCATGAATGGTGTTACACCAGGCATTTGTTGCAGACGGTTCTTCATTTCGGCAGCTGCTTTGGATGTAAACGTAACGAGCATTACAGATTTAGGGTCGGCTTGTTTTTCTATTAGTAAGAAAGCTGTACGAGCGGTCAGTACACGAGTTTTTCCGCTGCCTGCCCCTGCCAGTACGAGTAAATGCCTTGCATCTGTTATGACAGCGCTCGCTTGTTGATCATCCAGCAACCAGCCGTTTTCTTTCATACTATTGATAAAGGGATGGGAGTTATACACCCCGGGTAAATGCTTTTTATTATATAAAGGCAGGTTTGTGATAGACTTTGGACCTTGCCAAATGGATTCATCGGTACAATTGTTAATGGACCTTGATTGTGGTAGCCGAAATCCACCATATTCCATGGTAGCCTCATTAACTGCCGGATTCGTTTTATCAGTTTGTTCCACACATGGTGGCCGTGAAGAATCACGATGAATAAAATATGGTTCTTCATGAATTCCAAGATACATATAGACAGGTTGACCACAATGATTACATTGAAGTTCACCATTTTTACCAGCTTCATGAATACGACCAAATGCCTCCTTCGGCCATGTAAGTAAAGAGATAGATTCTTTTTTCCAATTAGCTGTTTTCATCCTATTCCTCATTTATATAAAAAATTTTATTAACGACAGACAAATATCATCTTATCAAATCGAATCATATATTACAAAAGAGGATAAGTGTTTATTCATTAAAAATTTGGGTAATAAAAGTAAAAAAAGGATATAAAAGTGAGGTGGAAAGAGGATGGGGTACATAAGTCCAGTAACACAATATGAATACATACAATATACAAACAGAACGATTGCAGCAGAGAAACTCGCAAAGGATACGATTGCTCGTTTTAAGCCTGTACAACCAATCAAATTCCATCGCAAGGATGAGGAACGGGATTTGCATGACGGGGATATCGGTACAGATGATGATTACCAATTTTCTTCAAAGCGGATGTTTAAAAAGTATGTCCCGATGGATGTGGTGGAGAAAACGGCTACAGAAGTGACCGGGGTCGGCCAGTTTGTAAATGAGAGTATATAATCAAGACAAGGAAAGTTAATTCTAAAGAAGTGTATTTCATAAGGAAATGCGCTTCTTTTTTCATTCTTACATTTAGTATATTTTGTCGAAATCAAAATCGGTTATATAATTAATGAAAACTGCAGTGGCATTTAGCCGGCTGCAGTTTTAAATATGTTTCTTCATAGCATGATGTGGAATGCCTGCATCCAAAAATTCATCAGATGTAACAGCATACCCCAATTTTTCATAAAAAGGGATTGCCTGGTTTTGAGCATTTAATTTAAGAATTTCAATTTGTTGAGATAAAGCAAATTGTTCAATCGCTTTCATTAGTGCGTTGCCTACACCTTTTGAGCGGTACTCCGGCAAGATGCAAATTCTTTCGACTTTTCCATAGCTATCAACCACTCTGAAACGACCGGCTCCCGCAGGGTTTCCTTCATCATCAGTTACAAGAAAGTGTGTAGATTCCGCTTCTAAATGATCAATTTCTTCTTCTACTGGTACATTTTGTTCATTTACAAAGACTTGAGTGCGTACGGAAAATACCTTTTCTATTTCTGGCTGTTCTGATACAATCTTGATGTTCATAGAGATAAATTTTCCTTTCCTAATTGGTAAGTTTCATAGACTTTCCATGTTCCGTTATCTGTTTGATAGAGTAAATGGATGTGATCCACTACTTCTTCATGTTCAAATTTCATAAGGCGCATTTGCCCAAGAATATCATTATGTTCCTTGTCAGAAAGATCTTGTCCAATGGTAATATGGGGAACAAATTTATATTCCTTTTCTTTGCCCAGAAAATCGTTGTGTAGATCTTCATGCAGCGCAACTAATTCCAAGCTAGGATCAACTTTTAGATAAATGACATTATTGACTGGTTGAAAGGTGCTGGCTTTTAAAATCTTTAAAGTAAAAGGTTCGTGCTTGCCTGAGACTTCCTTAAGCTTTGCAGATATTTCCTTGATTCTTTCCTCTGTGGCTGTGAAACTGGATTTTAATGTGACGTGTGGTGGAATAAGAGAATAATGTGAATCGTAACGCTTTCTGTATGAGTTAACAACTTCTTGCATTTGTTCGGAAGGAAAAATAGCAATGCCAAAATTCATGGAAGAACCTCCTGTCTTATATTGAAAAATATGATATTACATTATTATAGCAAATATTCAATAAATTAACGAACTTGTTATGGTGTATGGAAAAGCCATTTGATTGTTCTTTTCATATCTGACTGCCATGCTTTCCATGTATGATCCCCATCTATCTCCTCGTAAAAGGAAGGGAAACCTTTACCTTCAATTAGTAAATTGAGTTCCTGATTTGGTTCCACAAAATCCATGATTCCTGTTTTGGATGTCTGCACTTGTCTTTCATTCTTTCCAATTGTATGGTAAATCTGCATTAGGTGTGGGTATGAAAATATATTCACCGCTGATAAAACCGTCTCGTTCACGAGTGGTGAATGCAAAGCGATTTTGCCAAATGTATGGGGATAATCCAGAGCTGTCATCAATGAAACAGTCGCCGCAAGAGAGTCTCCGATTAAGGCACGGCCCATCCCCATTTGATAAGTTGGATATTCGGCATCTATAAAAGGTACTAGCTCATGAGCAAGAAATCTTTTATAGGCAGTATGCTTATGACCATCAGGATGATACTTATTCCAGCGGTCATCGACATTCTTATACGGGATCCCAATAATGATAATATTCTCAATTTCTTCTTTCTCCAATAACTTATCTGCAACTCGTCCAATTTTCCCCATTTGAAAATAATCTTTTCCATCTTGTGCTATTAGAACAGAGTACTTATATAAAGGAGAGAAAGTGGATGGTAAATACACAAGGAGCTCGACATCCTCATTTAATTCCTTACTGTAAAAAGATACTCCCTTAATCGATCCAGTATTTAATGCCAATTGCTTCACCTCTGCATTCTTTTCAGGTTTATTTTAGCATAATTTATCCATTGAATAATAATCTTTAATTTGTTAAATTGCGAACATTCAGATGTTATAATTGATGAAAGAGTAAAAAAAGGAGTATTAATGATGATTAAAAACCGTGTACATAGTAAAACTGTTACAAATGCTGCCAAGCTTGCTTTGCAAAGCCGGGGTGTATCAATAGAAGCAATCTCGGAAATCGTTTATGAGATGCAGATTCCGTATAATAAAGACTTAACAATGGAAGAATGCATATACAGTGTGGAACGTGTCCTAATGAAACGTGAAATTCAGCACGCTCTTCTTGTAGGGATTGAACTAGATCGGTTGGCTGAAAAGGGAATGCTGTCAGAACCATTACAATCTATTGTAGAATCTGATGAGTCACTTTTTGGTGTGGATGAGACGATTGCCTTTGGTGCTGTTCTCGGTTATGGAAGTATTGGTGTCACAACATTTGGTCACCTAGATAAGAATAAGTTGGGAATCATACGTTATTTAGACACGAAGAAAGAGGGTAGAGGAGTAAATACATTTCTTGATGATTTGGTAGCTGCGATTGCAGCAAGTGCTGCTTCCAGAATAGCTCATCGCCAGCGTGATAAAGAAGAGTCCCTGTCCGAAAGTGAAATTCAGGATAGAGATCAAGAAGAATTGATAGGCTAAGAGAAGGGGGAAACCTCTTCTTTTTCTTATTAGGAAGATTGTTTTGACCAATAAGCTAGCTGAGTAGAGAGAATTTGTTCCTTTTTAAATGTTCGATAAAGTCTTCGGTGGAAACAATAGGCTCGTATCCGTTGGTCCTCGATTGATTTGACCAGGATACGTCGTTTTGTAAATATATTTTGATTGGAGACATAGATAATATCAACTGGAATTTGTTCTTGCATGCTTCTAACTAAATCATTCATGTATTCACCTCCTATATCTATTATATACGAACATACGTTTCTTATGCAATTTAAAATAGAACATTTGTTCCTTTTTTGTAAGAAGAAAGGATATGGTCTAAATACGTAAAACGCCTCCGAGAAAAAAGTAGGCAAGTGACGAGCTGTAGAATCATATATTCTTCTTGAAGGAAGGAGGATGGTTAATTGGCTAGTACATTGGCATATCATGAAACTCTGGAACTACATGAGTTAGTAGCATTCAGTTCGAATGCCCTAATAGGACTGAAAATGAAGGTCAAGGATGTACCAAATCAAGAATTGAAAAACTTATATTTAACCACTATTAAAGTCATGGAAAGGTATATTAAAGAGTTGCTGCAATTCTTTCCAAGAGCACCACAAAGAGAAGAAGATGAAAGAGATCAACAGGATGCTGGATTTTATGCGGGCAATCTTTTGGGATTAACAAAAAATTTAATACGAAATTATGCGATTGCAACCACTGAAACAGCTACTCCTGTGCTGAAAAAAACATTAACAAATCAACTGAATGGCTTAATTGATCTCCATAGTCAAATTTTTAACTACATGTTAAAAAACAATATGTATCCTGCCTATGATTTGAGCGCATTAATTAAAAA
>JAZUQD010000176.1:0-8595 GCA_045605505.1 Pradoshia sp. | reverse complement strand
GAAAATGTTGGGATGACTTCTATTGAACCGATTATATTTGAAGGGAAAGAAATTGTTCCGCTTCAATTTTTAAAAGCAGTTCTTCCGGATCCATCCTCACTTGGACCGCGTACGAAAGGAAAAACGAATATTGGCTGTATTTTCCGTGGTAAAAAAGATGGAAAAGATAAGACCTACTATGTATACAATGTCTGCGATCATGAAGCTTGTTATAAAGAAGTAGGATCACAGGCGGTCGCCTATACAACTGGTGTTCCTGCGATGATTGGTGCGATGATGGTTATGAACGGAACATGGAACAAACCGGGCGTCTTCAATATCGAGGAATTTGATCCAGATCCATTCATGGAAGCATTGAATAAATGGGGACTTCCTTGGAAAGAAAGTTTTAATCCGGAGCTAGTAGACTGAGATGAAATTTGAACAATTACCAACACCTAGCTATGTGGTAGATGAAAGTCTACTTGAAAAAAATCTAAAAATACTAAAGGGTGTCATGGACCGGACCGGATGTAAAATTATCCTGGCACAAAAAGCATTCTCCATGCATGCGATGTATCCATTGATTGGCCAGTATTTGAGTGGGACAGCAGCAAGCGGATTGTATGAGGCCAAGCTTGGCTATGAGGAAATGGGGAAGGAAAATCATGTCTTTTCTCCAGCCTATCGTGAGGATGAGATTGATGAAATCATCTCCCTTTGTGATCATATTATCTTCAATTCCTTTTCTCAGCTTGAGAGATTTGGAGAAAAAGTTCGCAAGGCTGGCAAAAGCATAGGTCTTCGAATCAATCCCGAATGTTCGACTCAAGAGGGCCATGAAATCTATGATCCATGTACAAGAGGATCCAGGTTTGGTATCACGGCTGAGGAGTTTCGCCCGGATATGCTTGATGGAGTATCAGGGTTACATTTCCATACCCTCTGTGAGCAGGACTCAGATGCGTTGGCACAAACACTGGATGCGATTGAAGAAAAATTTGGTGAATGGTTGCCGCGTATGCAATGGATTAATTTTGGCGGGGGACACCATATTACAAAAGAGGGCTATAATATTGCCTTGCTTGAGGAATGTATTACGCGTATGCAGGAGAAGTATGGTTTAGAGGTTTACCTAGAGCCGGGTGAAGCAGTTGCTCTTAATGCTGGATATCTGGTGACAACAGTTCTTGACACACTCAAGAATGATGTGGAGATTGCCATCCTCGATACATCTGCTTCCTGTCATATGCCGGATGTTCTCGAAATGCCTTATCGTCCGCCGCTTTTCGGCAGTGGCGAAGCAGGTGAAAAACCCTATACGTATCGATTAGGTGGACCAACTTGTTTAACTGGCGATGTAATCGGAGATTACTCATTTGATCAGCCATTAAAAAGTAATGATCGATTGGTTTTTGGAGATATGGCGATTTATTCAATGGTTAAAAATAATACCTTTAATGGAATGGCCTTGCCGACAATTGCTGTACAGGATCAGGACGGAGATTGCCGTATCCTTCACAAATTTGATTATACGGATTTTAAAAATAGATTATCTTAAAGAAAAAAGCCAGATTCTAATCGGAATCTGGCTTTTTACTATAGAAAGGTCTATATAATAGAAGAAACTCGTATATATTTTATTTTAAAGGTCTGATTAGAGGGAACAAACATCAATCTACTTTTGAAGGTGTTGTATCTTATTTATAGATTTGCTTTTGGGATTGGCGGATAGGAATAACTTTAAAAATTATAAGAGCGCAAGGATAGAAGAAGAAGGACTGATATTAACTTTATAGAAATATATATATAATAATGCTTTTACAGGGAGGGTGTTCATGAAAATAGATAGTATGGAAAAGGCACAGATGCAAAGAATTAAAACTTATATTTATGTTGAATGTGCTACGTTCTTTTTAACCATATTCATATTAACAAGTGTATTTATTTTATATATTCCAATGGCAGGGATTTTAGATTTCCCCTATTCCCCATCTAAAATTGCTATTGCAACTTTCTTTGGTTCCCTCTTATTTTCCATACTGGCAATGAAAAATCGATTTGCTAAACTGATCATAATTATAAATATACTTTTAATGCTATTTATGATTATTTTTGGCCCCTAAATAGATGAATCCTAGCAATGATAAAGTAATATAAGCTGGTGTTTGTATTAGCGAATCATGGCTTATTTCAGGAAATTTTATTCTACTAAAGATATGGGGTGTTATTATGAATTATTTTGAACCATATGAAGCATATAATCCAAATGAATTATTAGCATAGCAGGACTAAAGGCAAATGCTGATTATATACTCATTAAAGGAGAGTACTTCAAAGAAGTTGAAAAGATAATGGATACGCATTTATCAGAGAATGAGCGTCTAGGTGTTAATTTAGGTGGAGCTGGTGGCGTAACTCTTCTAGTTTATGCTTTAGATGTAGTGAGAAATTTATTCAGTAACGCAGACACATTGGATAAAGAAATAGATAAAAAACTAAATTTATATAAAGTCAAAACGATAACGGATGTTGATTTATTATTGAGCTTAAAACAGTTAGATTATTAGAAATTACGTTTGTAACTAATTTTGGTCATGTTATCTGAATAATTGCACCTAACTAAATAGGGGACTGCTCGAAATCAAGAGCTTTGTTAAGTTCTTTTATGTAGCTAAAAAAGCTGTTAATGAGCATTACTTAATCAATTAAGTGGTGCAATAGCAGAAGATCAAGGCTGTCTAATGGATGGCCTTTTCTTATGCAGAAAAACGCACAGGTTAGTGCATTATTTTCTTAATATGTAAGGTAATAAAACAAATATATACTTTGGTATAATGTGGTATTATGAATAAATATTGAAAGGGGACTAGAATATGAGAAATCGAACAGTTTATTTAACACTTATAAGTGCAGTTATTCTATTAATTTTAAGTGGGCAATCAATAAATAATGTGAACGCTGCAAAGGAAAATTCGAAACTTAAGAAACTTGAGGTCGGTGAATTTTTTAAAAACCATGAAGGAACAGTCGTATTGCGTGATATCAAAAAAGGAAAAACACTCGTGTATAATAACGAACGAGCGAATCAAAGATTCGCACCTCAATCGACTTTTAAGGTTCCTAATTCACTGATTGGGTTGCAAGTAGGAGCAGTAGAAGGTGAATACGATATAAAATATTGGGACGGTGTTGAGCGAGAACTCCCGATTTGGAACCAAGATCACACGCTGGGTTCAGCTATGAGGAATTCTGTTGTTTGGTATTATCAAGCAATGGCCCGTGACATCGGAGAGAATCAAATGGATAAATGGGTTCAAAAAATTTCTTATGGCAACCAGGATATTAGTGGAGGGATTGACCAGTTTTGGTTAAGTAGTTCCCTCAAAATATCTCCATTTGAACAAGCAGTTTTTATGGAAGCATTGTATAAAGAGAATCTTCCTTTCGATAAGGATGTAATGAAAACCGTTAAACGGATAATGATTCAGAATGAAGGTGATGAATATACTCTTTATGGGAAAACAGGACAAGGGTCTGGCATAGGCTGGTATGTTGGTTTTATAAAAACGGGCAATCAGGCGTACAGTTTTGCTACAAATATTGCTGGAACAAGTACAGACGCTAAAAGCATTACAATGAACATCTTAAAGAAATATAATGTAATAGAAGAGTAATTAACTATTATGTCGAATTGGTACAAAAGAACTAAACAAGTTTATTGTATTTTAGAAAAATAATCTTGTTAACAAACTGGAGCTTTAACGGATAGAGGAGACAGCGCAATGCTGTCTTTCTTTTTTAGCTATTAGAAAATCACCTTTATAAAAAAGAAAATGCAGGGTAAATTGATAAAAAAAGGGTAATAGAATAATATTCGGTGATTTTGACTTTTAAAAGGAGGATATAAATGATTAGGAAATTAGGCTTCTTGTCTATAGCAGCTGCCCTTTTTTTAGTATTAGGTGCTTGCGCTGATTCAAATGAGAAAAATGAGACCCAAGAGATTAATAATGAATTAAACAATGATACTGAACTAAAAGATGAAGAAATGGATAGTCATGCTGGAATGGATCATTCAGGTTCAGAGGAGGTTCCGGAAGGTTTAAAGGTTGCTGAAAATCCGGCTTATAAAATTGGCAGCAAAGTCATTCTTAGAGATGGACATATGGATGGCATGATTGGTGCAGAAGCTACCATAATTGGAGCCTATAATACTACTGCTTATAGTGTTTCTTACACTCCGGCTACGGGTGGAGAAAGAGTAGATAATCATAAATGGATTATTCATGAAGAACTCAAGGATAGTGGAAAGGAACCCTTAGAGCCTGGTACGGAAGCAGTAACGACTGCTTCTCATATGGAAGGCTTGAAAGATACCACTGTAGTGATTGAGTCAGCTAAACCAACGATTGTATATATGATAGACTACAAGCCAACAACAGGTGGAGAAGAAGTAACCAATCATAAATGGGTCACTGAAGATGAATTGGAGCCAATTGATTAACTTCATCAAGTTTTAATACTTTAAGAGGCACCTCTATATAGAAGGTGCCTCTTAAAAATTAGGGTTGCTCTAAGCTGTTTAACAGATTGTTTAAATACCAACACGTTAAAAGCTTTATTTTAGTCTTTTCATCGGTAAGCAAAATGTAAATGTACTGCCTTTGTTTGCTTTACTGGATACATTGATGGTTCCGCCGTGTAAGTCCACAATCCATTTTACAATGGATAAACCAAGTCCTGTATTGCCATTGGCTGTTGAAGTTCTCGATGGATCCACACGATAAAAACGATCCCAAATTTTATGGATATGCTCTGGGCTAATGCCAATCCCGTTATCCGATATTTCACCAATGACACGGTCATCCTTCTGATATAATTTAATCTGTACATATCCTTCAGGTTTACCATAGGCAATGGCATTTGTGATTAAGTTCATGAGCAGTCTCATGAGTAATGTTTGATCAGCCTCGATGAAAAGATTATCCTCTAGTTCCGTACGTATATCAATCCCAGCTTGTTCTGCCGTATAGGTTAATTCTTCTGCCACCATTTCTGTCAGCTCGCTTATATTAATCCGTTCAAAAACAAAGTGATCCATGTTCTTTTGATCGACCCTTGCCAGCAAAAGAAGCTGTGAGATCAGAGAGGACATTTTTTTTGATTGTTTTAAAATGACCTCTAAGGATTCTTTTACTTCTTTCGATTCATCAAGTTGAGACAAGGCATATTCAGATTGCGAGATGATGACTGAGGTAGGTGTCCTTAATTCATGAGAGGCATCAGATGTAAATTGTTTTTCATTCTCAAAGGCAGATTGCAGTCTATCGAACATTCGATCAAAGGTCTGGGACAAAGCATGAATTTCATCATTTGATCCCTTTAGGTTAATTCGTTTTGATAAATCTTGTCCATCATTGATTTCGCTGACTGTGTCAATCATTTGTTGCACGGGTCGAAATGCCCTTTTCGTAATATAATACCCACCCAAACCCGCTACAATAATAAGGAATGGGAAAGCAACCAGCGTCACAAGTAAAATGGTGTTCATAGCTGACGATAATTGGTCTAATTGATAAACGCCACGAATCCATATCTCTTCATCCCATTTTTTATATGGATGATCATATAATAGCCATTCCTGTCCATTCTGGTTAATCGTTTGAAAACTATCCTTGCTTATCGGTGTATTTCCATCAAATCCGGCTGGAATATTGCCTTCCAGTAGGACGCCGTTTTTATCATAAATTAAAAGAGTGACCCCATCATCAAAATACTCAAAATCATTATCTATCTCTAACTGACCGTTTTCATATTCTATATCTCTAAGGCCTTCTTTTACAGATTCCTCAAGTTGATCCTGGATGTTTAACAATAGAATTTTATCTGAAGAGGCTAAAATAATACTCAATACCAATGCCATAATGATCACTATCAGGCCTGTATACCAAAGAGTGATTTTCATTTTGATAGATAGTTTTCTCATGATTCTTCCCTCAGTACGTAGCCGGATCCTCTTACGGTATGGATTAGCTTAATCTCAAAATCATTATCTATTTTCTTTCTTAAATAACGAATATAAACATCAATGATATTCGAACCGCCCTCATAATCATAATTCCAAACATGTTGCTCAATATTTTCCCGAGACAATACGATATCTTTATTGCGAATCATATATTCCAATATCGCAAACTCCTTACTGGAAAGGTCAATATTCTTATCCTGCCGTGTGACCTTATGGGTATTGCAGTCCACTGTTAAATCGCCTATTTCATAAACGTTGGATGTGTTGCCTGATTGTCGGCGCATTAACACCCGTACCCTGGCCAGTAATTCATCGAAGGCAAATGGTTTGATTAAATAATCGTCTGCTCCTAAATCCAGTCCTTTGACCCGATCTTCAATGGTATCTTTTGCGGTTAACAATAAAACAGGAGTACGATTTCCTTCAGCTCTTATATGCTGCAAAACTTCCAGCCCATTTACTTCTGGAATCATAATATCCAATACAATCAAATCATAAGAAGCCATGGAAATAAAATCGAGTGCATCAGCCCCATTTCCACATGCGTCCACACTGTAATTTTCCACTTTCAATCGGTTTGCGAGAACGTTCTGTAAATCTTTTTCGTCTTCGACTATGAGAATCCGCATGTTTATTCTCCTTTTCTTCCTATTATATATATCTTACTATAATGCATGTTTATTAAAAAAAAATGAGAACTCATTTCTCCTCTATTAATGTTCCTTTAATGTTTACCCATTATGATGAAGTCAAGGTTAAGGAAAAGAATAAAAGACAGGGGGAGAGTCGACCTAATTATGTAATGATAATTGGTACCGGTTCTGGTCAAATGGTCTCTGGTTGTTCGTAAAGTTAACATCAACATAATGACCAATTGGACCAGTTTGAAGGTTTACTGAAAAAGGAAAATAAATACAAACGATAAAAAGGAGAGATAGAAATGTTAACAAAATACAAAAACATGTTTGTGGAAAATAAAAAGAAAATAATAGGCGGCTTTATTGCAATAGTTGTTCTTGGATTAGTAGTTGTTGGTGGTTATGTTGGTATGGGTTATTACTATGCGAATAAGAATGACAACTATACAGAAAAAGAGATTAAAGAAATAGCTTTGAAACAAGTTGATGGAGAAGTGATCAGCGTTCAAAAAGAATTCAATCTGGAAGATGATCATATTTCCCGTTCTGAATACGAATACGATGTGGAGATTAAAACTTCAGATAACCTTTTGAAAACAATTACGGTAAAAGGTAGAACAGGTACCATTGAAGCAGAAGACGATCATGACGATGATGATTATGCTCGTTCTGAATACGACGAAAAAAAATAAATTCTGTAGAATTTATTAAGGACAACCAACGTTAGATGAATTGGATTGGTTGGATATAGAAAGAAGGAGACTCTTAAAAAGATTATCTTTTCAAGAGTCTCTTTTTTATTGTAATGATTAAGTAAAATTCTGGTATTATGGTATAAATGAGAATAGATACAAAGGGGGAAGATATGTACCAATATTTTAACCACTTAGTCATCCGGGAGGGGACAGAAGGGGTTCCAGCTGACAAGTGTGGAATCTTTATTTGAAGATGCCGGGTGGGCACGAAATACTCCAACTTGGCAGAAAGAGAAGTTCTCATTAATATTCGAAAATTCCACTTGGGCGTTTACTGTATGGGATTCTAATCGAATGATTGGTATGGTAAGAGTCATTTCAGATAAAATAATGGCCGCAAATATTATGGATTTAGTCGTTTTATCTGAATATCGCGGAAAGGGGATTGGTAAAAAATTAGTAGAACTTTGTGTTCAAAAACTTCCACATGGAGATTGGTTTGCACATACTTCAGCTACTAATTTCAGTTTCTATGAAAAATGCGAATTTAGGGTTAAAGACTTATCACAAAATGGAACGTGTTCTTATTATGGATATATACAAGCCCGTAAAGAGGGACACAGGTAATTCTTTATAAATAAAATACGCTAACACCTATTGAATCGCAGAGGATTAAAAAGGTGTTAGCGTATTTAGTTTATTCTATAGAGTTCGTTTCTATGATTCTTCTATTTATTGTGTTTTTTTCAAGAAGAAAGAAAGAACGACATTTATAATAGCTAAGATTAAACTGATCTTAAATACAAATGCTGAACCTGTAGCTGCAGCAGTCGATAGATCAGCAGCTGCACCTGATAAATAATCAGCTTGTTTCATAGAGAAAAGTGAAACCATAACTGCAATCCCGATTGCGCCGGCTACTTGCTGAGAAGTTTGCGTGATTGCAATACCGTCTGGGAAATATTGTCTAGGTAATGCGTTCAATGTATTTGTTTGAACGGAAGCCAAGACCATACCAACACCAAGCATCATGACGATGTGTGTAAGAACCATTACCCAAAGGGCTGTGTCTGTTCCATACATGGCATAGAGAGCATATCCAATCACAACAAGGATTGTACCTGGAGTGATAACAGCACGTGGTCCATATTTATCAAATAGTTTCCCGATTACTGGAGCTAGAATACAGTTAATTAAACTACCAGGAAGCATGATTAATCCTGTAACAAACGCTGAAACGATAAGGGCCATT
>JAZUQD010000175.1:0-8796 GCA_045605505.1 Pradoshia sp. | reverse complement strand
GTAAAATGTCCGAAATGTCAAGAAGGCAATATTGTCGAACGAAAAAGTAAAAAACGTCGCATCTTTTAAGGCTGTGATCGATACCCAGCATGTGATTTCGTTTCATGGGATAAGCCTTTACAAAGGCCTTGCCCTAATTGTCAGGGGCCTCTGGTTGAGAAAAAACTTAAAAAAGGCGTTCAAGTACAATGTATTGAATGCGATTATAAGGAAGAACCACAAAGTTAAAGAGGGAAGGGCTAAAGGGCTCTTCCTTCTTAACTCTTTTAAGTAACCATTTTAGGTTTCCTGAAACTTTTTCTTAAACGAAACGTATAACAAATAAAACTGATTTTCAATCTATTACATGATTTGATAATTTAAGGAATAAACATTGTTGGAGGGTATACATAAATGAAAAAAGTAATAGTAGTTGGTGCCGGATTAGCCGGTAGTGAAGCGGCCTGGCAATTGGCTGAGAGAGGGATCAAGGTTGATTTATACGAAATGAGACCTGTAAAACAAACTCCGGCCCACCATACTGACAAGTTTGCTGAATTGGTCTGCAGTAACTCTTTGCGTGCTAATACTTTAACCAATGCAGTTGGGGTATTAAAAGAAGAAATGCGCCAATTAAACTCAATTATTATGGATTCTGCTGATCATTGTTCTGTACCAGCTGGTGGAGCTCTTGCCGTTGACCGCCATGAATTTGCTGGTAAAGTCACTGAGACATTGAAAAATCATCCCAATGTAACCATTCATAATGAAGAATTAACTGAAATACCTAAGGATGAAATAACCATTATTGCAACAGGGCCTCTTACAAGCGAGCTGTTATCAAAAGAAATCAGCCAGTTAACAGGTGAGGATTATTTCTATTTTTACGATGCGGCTGCTCCAATAATAGAAAAAGATAGTATTGATTTAAATAAGGTTTACTTGAAATCAAGATACGACAAAGGGGAAGCAGCTTATTTAAATTGCCCGATGACAGAAGAAGAATTTAATACTTTTTATGAAGCTTTAATTGAAGCGGAAACAGTTCCATTGAAAGAGTTTGAAAAGGAGATTTTCTTTGAGGGCTGCATGCCGATTGAAGTGATGGCGAAACGTGGGAAGAAAACAATGCTGTTCGGTCCGATGAAGCCAGTTGGTCTAGAAGATCCGAAAACGGGTAAACGTCCGTATGCGGTTGTACAACTTCGTCAGGATGATGCAGCTGGAACATTATATAATATTGTTGGATTTCAAACCCATTTGAAATGGGGGCCGCAAAAAGAAGTGATCAGATTGATTCCTGGGCTCGAAAATGCTGAAATTGTGAGATATGGCGTGATGCACAGAAATACTTTTATCAATTCACCTAAAGTTCTTGCAGCCACTTATCAATTAAGAGAAAGACCTAATTTATTCTTTGCGGGTCAAATGACCGGTGTTGAGGGATATGTAGAATCAGCAGCTTCAGGCTTGATTGCTGGAGTAAATGCGGCACGGTTGGCTTCAGGACAGGAACCAGTTATCTTCCCACAGGAAACAGCAATGGGAAGCATGGCTCACTATATCACATCTACAAACGCGAAAAATTTCCAACCGATGAATGCCAACTTTGGTTTGTTCCCTGACTTGGGCAGAAAAATCAGATCCAAACAAGAGCGAGCTGAAGCACATGCTGAACGAGCTTTAGAAACAATTCGGAACTTTTTGAATAGTTTGTAAAGTATTTGCAAGGGTTACTGTAATATGTTAATATTTAGTAACCCTTTGTAAGGGGTGACTGTTTTGAATATTGAAACTTCTTTAGAATTTTATATAAAGTATTTACAAATCGAAAAAAACTATTCAAAATATACTATTGCATATTACCAACAGGATATAGAGGAATTTTTCTTGTTCATGAATGAGCAAGTTATTTCCAATTTAACAGCAGTTACGTATCCTGATGCTCGATTATATGTTACGAATCTCACTGAACGGAATTTGTCTAAAAGAAGCATCAGCAGGAAGATTTCTTGCTTACGTTCATTTTATAAGTTTCTGATGAGGGAAAATATTGTGGACGAAAATCCATTTGCCATGCTTTCGTTGCCCAAAAAAGAACAGAGGCTGCCTCGGTTTATGTATGAGGAAGAGATGGAAGCTATCTTTTCAGCGATTGATCATACTACAGATGCAGGAAAGCGCGATTTGGCTTTATTGGAACTCTTGTATGCAACAGGTATGAGGGTAAGTGAATGCTGCAGCGTAGAACTGAGTGATTTAGATTTTACTCTTATGACTGTCCTTGCCCATGGAAAGGGAAAGAAGGACCGATATATTCCTTTTGGTGACTATGCTAAAAAAGCATTATTGGAATATATTAATGGTCCCAGAAATGAATTAATAAAAAAATCAGTACAATCGCACGCTTATCTGTTTGTTAACCAAAGAGGCAACCCTTTAACCCCTAGGGGAGTTCGATATATTTTATCTAATATCATTGATAAGGCATCTGTTAACAAACATCTCTACCCACATATGTTACGGCATAGTTTTGCAACACATCTTTTGAATAGCGGTGCGGATATACGCTCTGTACAGGAACTGCTTGGTCACTCAAGCATACAAGCGACGCAGGTTTATACGCATGTCAGTAAGGAAAGACTAAGAGAAGTTTATAGGAACAGCCATCCAAGAGCTTAAAGAGAATGAATCGCCTTAATCTTAGTGAGGGAGTTGTATTATGGAACAATTTCATGCTACTACTATTTTTGCAGTGCAACATAATGGGGAATGTGCTATGGCTGGTGATGGCCAGGTAACAATGGGAAATGCTGTTGTAATGAAACATACTGCAAAAAAGGTCAGAAAATTATTCAATGGAAAAGTTTTAGCTGGTTTTGCCGGCTCAGTTGCAGATGCCTTTTCATTATTTGAAATGTTCGAAAGCAAATTGCATGAATATAATGGAAATCTACAACGTGCGGCAGTGGAGCTAGCCAAATCCTGGAGAAGTGATAAAGTTTTACGTAAGCTTGAAGCTATGCTGATCGTAATGGACATGGATAATATGCTTTTGATTTCCGGTACCGGAGAAGTGATTGAGCCTGATGATGGTATATTGGCAATCGGTTCTGGCGGGAATTACGCATTGGCTTCCGGCCGTGCGTTAAAACGATTTTCTGGAGAAAATATGACAGCAAGAGAAATCGCTCATGCTTCATTAACAATTGCATCTGAAATTTGTGTATATACGAATTCAAATATTATTTTGGAAGAGCTATAAACAAAGGAGGATCCTAATGAAACAGGACATCAAAAATCTAACACCAAGACAAATCGTTGAGAAATTGGACCAATACATAATTGGGCAAACGGATGCTAAAAGAGCAGTAGCTATTGCGTTGCGAAACAGATATAGACGCGGTCTCTTGAAAGAAACTCTGCGGGATGAAGTTGTGCCTAAGAATATCCTTATGATTGGACCAACTGGTGTTGGTAAAACAGAGATAGCTCGTAGAATAGCCAAAATAGTAAAAGCGCCTTTTGTTAAAGTGGAAGCGACTAAATTCACGGAAGTCGGTTATGTGGGGCGTGATGTGGAAAGCATGGTTCGTGATTTAGCTGAAACTTCTGTAAGGCTTGTCAAAGAAGAAAGAATGCTTGAAGTGAAAGATAAGGCATTAGAAAATGCCAATACTCGAATTGTCGAATTGCTTGTCCCTTCAGGGAAAAAGTCTTCTTCCTTTAAGAACCCTCTGGAAATGATTTTTGGTACGTCAGGTGATACTTCCAATGCAACTGATCAAGATAATCAGGAAGAAGAAAGAAATATCTACGAAAGACGAAGATTAATAAAAGAACGTTTATTAAATGGTGAGCTGGAAGAAGATTCGATTACGGTTGAGGTGGAAGAACAGCCACCCTCTATGTTTGATATGCTTCAAGGTTCCGGTATGGAACAAATGGGTATGAATATGCAAGATGCGTTCAGTAATCTTATGCCTAAAAAACAGAAGAAAAGAAAATTGGCTATTAAAGATGCGCGTAAAGTTTTGGCAAATGAAGAAGCGCAAAAATTAATAGATATGGACGAAGTAACTCAACAAGCAATTGAGCGTGCCGAGCAAACTGGTATCATCTTTATTGATGAAATAGATAAGGTAGCAAGTAAAAGCGGCGGGGCATCTTCAGCAGATGTATCGAGAGAGGGCGTTCAAAGAGATATACTTCCAGTTGTAGAAGGTTCAACGGTTGTCACGAAATATGGAACGCTTAAAACCGATCATGTGTTATTTATTGCTGCAGGAGCTTTTCATATGGCAAAGCCATCTGACCTGATTCCTGAATTGCAAGGTCGTTTCCCAATTAGAGTAGAGCTTAAAAAATTATCTGTGGATGATTTTTATAAAGTATTAATAGAACCAGATAATGCGTTAATTAAACAATATATTGCATTATTAGAAACAGAAGGTATACAAATTGAATTTTCAGACGAAGCTATTCGTAGGATAGCTGAGGTTGCTTTTGAAGTGAACCAAAACACGGATAATATTGGAGCGAGAAGATTACATACGATTATGGAAAAGCTTTTAGAAGATTTATCCTTTGAAGCTCCTGATATTTCGATGGGGAAAGTTATGATTACTCCTCAGTATGTGGATGAAAAACTGGGTGCAATATCTAAAAATAAAGACTTAAGTGAGTTTATTTTATAAATAGTTAAATGTTTCAGATTATTGCGCGAGGGTACAATTAATTAGTTACATTTTACTCTTTTCCATTATCCTGGTCACTCAATACGCTAAATAAATATCCATAACAGAAGACATTATAGGAGGAAGAAAAATGGATTTACTGAATAAGACTAGAAAAATAAACTCGATGTTACAACAAACAAGCGGAAAGCAAGTAAACTTTAAGGAAATGGCTGAAAGCTTAAGTGAAGTTATTGAAGCGAACATTTTCGTTGTTAGCCGCAGAGGTAAATTACTTGGTTTCCAAATTAACCAACAAATCGAAAATGAACGTATGAAGAAAATGCTTGAAGATCGTCAATTTCCGGAAGAGTATACAAACAATCTTTTCAATATTAAGGAAACATCTTCTAATATTGATGTTGAAAGTGAATATACAGCTTTCCCTGTAGAAAACAAAGATTTGTTTAAATCAGGTTGGACGACAATTATCCCTATCGTTGGCGGTGGCGAGCGCTTAGGTACATTAATTCTCTCCCGTGTAGAACAAAAATTTGCTGATGATGATTTGATTCTTGGCGAATACGGAGCTACCGTTGTTGGAATGGAAATTTTACGCGAAAAAGCAGAAGAAATTGAAGAGGAAGCGAGAAGCAAGGCTGTTGTACAAATGGCTATCAGCTCTTTATCCTACAGTGAATTAGAAGCAATTGAGCACATTTTTGAAGAATTAAAAGGTAGTGAAGGTTTGTTAGTTGCTTCCAAAATTGCTGATCGCGTAGGAATTACTCGTTCAGTTATTGTTAACGCATTAAGAAAATTAGAAAGTGCCGGTGTTATTGAGTCACGTTCTTTAGGTATGAAAGGTACTTATATCAAAGTACTGAATGCTAAATTCTTAAATGAGCTTGAAGCATTAAAACGCTAAAAAAGAAATAAAAAACCGAAGTTGTATTGAACTGCCCCCTGTCAAGTAGATAGGGGGCAGTTCAGTATGATGACTTCGGTTTTTTGTCTCTTCATTTTTTGTACCATCTGGAATATATTGTTTAATCATCAGTTGATAATATGAGCAAATGGAAATTCACCCTATACAGGCTTTTTCAAGAGACGATCCAGTGGAAACAAAAGAAAAGTATAATTAACAGTGGGAATTTTTAGGAAAACCGAGGTCTGATCAATGACTTCGGTTTTTTATTTGGATAATTTACGAAGAATTATTGAAATTAGTCTACAAAAAGATAATTTATTTACCAAAATAGGACTATTGTACTTATCATTTTTACTCTATTTTCTTTAATATAAAATATGACAATTATTTTATAAATATGACTATAATGTCATATTTGTACAATAAATAAATAAATTTGTAATATTATGCCGCTAAATATTAGTGAATATAGTAGTATATAGAAAAAAATATCCACTATATAGAAGAAGTGTCATTGTAAATAGATGAATAGAGAAACCCTTCAAGATAGAAAGGATGAGAATATGAAGCTATTTTCTAACACTGTCAGCTTACTTGAACAGGGACTGGATTACTCGGCATTAAAATCTAAAACAATCTCCCAAAATATTGCAAATGTCGACACGCCTAATTATAAAGCGAAAAGTGTAAGTTTTAAATCGGTATTAGATCAAGCAACACACAGTAATAATCAATCATTTAAAACGGACAGCAAACATTTTGAATTTAAAGAGTTGGGAAATAACGGGTTACAGGTCACTAGTAAAAATGCGAATTACAATAGTGCAGGGAATGGCGTGGATATGGATAGTGAAATGAGCGATTTAGCTACTAACCAAATCTATTACAATGCATTGGTTGAACGACTTAATGGGAATTTCCAAACGCTACAAAGCGTTATTAGGGGAGGTAATTAACAATGGGACTGTTCTCTGGCATGGAGATCACATCAAGTGCATTAACTGCACAGCGCCTTCGTATGGATGTGATTTCATCCAATATGGCCAATGCTGAAACCACAAGAGGTGAATATGTTGATGGGCAATGGCAACCGTACCGACGGAAGTCAGTTGTATTAGAAACCAAAAATAATGGTTTCTCAGATTATCTACATACAGCTATGAATAATTCGGGACAATATGAGGTCGGTAATGGGGTAAAGGTGACTGCGATTAAGGAAGATGTTAATACGGTTTATGACCCAAGTAATCCGGAAGCTAATGAGGCTGGATATATTGAGGAACCAGATTTCAAATTAGTTTATGATCCTAGCCATGCAGATGCTGATCCTAATACGGGATATGTAAAGATGCCTAATGTTGATCCATTGCGTGAAACAGTTGATTTAATAAGTGCAACACGTTCTTACGAAGCAAACGTGACGGTATTCAATGCTTCTAAAGGTATGTTGATGAAAGCACTTGAAATAGGCAAATAATGAGGAGGTTATAAATTGGAACCCATTTTATTAAACAATGCTGTTTCTTCTGTTCTTACACAAAAAGTACCTAAATCAACCAATACTACACCATACGAAGCTCAAAACTCTTTTGCGTCCGTCTTAAAGAAAACAATTGAAGAAATAAATACAACTCAGCAAGATTCAGCATCTATGACACAAAAATTGGCGCTTGGTGAAGATGTTGATTTGCATAACGTAATGATTGCATCACAGAAAGCGAGTATAACTCTACAGGCCACAATGGAAGTACGTAATAAAGCAGTCGAAGCTTATCAGGAAATTATGCGAATGAATATGTAAGTAAACTAATAAATTTGCCTCAGTCCCAACGAAATTAATATTTCCCAACATACGACAGGGAAGTCTCCGTGGACGTTAATATTGATGCAAGCTAGCTAAGTTCGGGGGATCATGATGAAAGAATCGTTTATAAAAATTGGTAATCAAATAAAAGAATTTTGGAAGAGCCGTACAGGTAAACAGAAAACAACCTACATGGGCATTACGGCAGCATTGATCCTAATTGCTGCGGCTACTGTTTTTTTCACTTCAAGAACTACGCTCGTTCCTTTATATAGTAATCTTTCACCGACAGAAACCGGATCAATTAAAGAGAATCTGGATGGCAGAGGAATCGTCTCAGAAATTGCCGATAACGGAAGTACCATACTAGTGCCAAGTGAAATGGTAGAAACACTGTTGGTTGAACTGGCTGCAGAGGGGATTCCAAAATCCGGCAGTATAGATTATTCATATTTTAGTGAAAATGCAAGTTTTGGTATGACTGATAATGAATTTAATGTTATTAAACAAGATGCCATGCAGAATGAAATTGCAGGTCTTATTAAAGGGATTGAAGGTGTTCAAGAGGCTGAGGTCATCCTTACGCTGCCTGACAAGGGAGTATTCGTCAGTGATACGAAAGAGGAAGCTTCAGCATCTATTGTTTTAAATACCAAACCGGGTCAGGAATTTGAAGAAAATCAAATAAAAGCCTTATATCATTTAGTTTCAAAAAGCGTTCCGAATCTCCCTACAGATAATATCGTCATCATGAATCAATATTTTGAGTACTTTGACCTAAAAAATAATGGCAGCAGCAGTTCGGATAGCTTCGCCTCTCAAAATGAAATAAAAAAAGAAATTGAAAAGGATATACAACGCCGCGTCCAAGGGATGCTAGGAACGATTATGGGAACCGATAAAGTCATTGTTTCTGTAACAGCAGATGTAGACTTTACCCAAGAAAATAGAGAAGAGAATCTTGTAGAACCTGTGGATGAAGAGAACATGGAAGGATTGACGATCAGCGCCCAAAAATTATCTGAAGCCTATACAGGAGAGGCAGGGGCAGAAGGTGGTACACCTGTCACCGAAGATGCATCAGATTCGCTCGGATCACAATATCTGGAAGGATCAAATGGGAATGGAGATTATGAAAAGACGGAGGAAACCGTTAATAAAGAGGTAAACAGAATACGTAAAGAGATTAGTGAATCACCATACAAGGTAAGAGACCTTGGAATTCAGGTCATGGTGGAGCCACCTAAAGCAGATGATACTAATTCGCTTCCTGAAGAACGAATTACTGATATTAAAGATATTCTAGGAACAATTGTTCGAACAAGTATTGATAAATCAGAAAGTAATGATCCGCTTACGGATGAACAATTAGAGGAGAAAATTGCGATATCAGTCCAACCGTTTAA
>JAZUQD010000174.1:0-1635 GCA_045605505.1 Pradoshia sp. | reverse complement strand
GGATCTATACCATTTTCCAGGTACCTCAGTACCACACACCCCAATGTCTGTACGCTTCTTACCCCATCTCCTGCGCTATCACCTTCGCATGCCATCTGACAGCGTTCTTTATCGTGTATCGCAAACGGGTAAGAAGATTTCCTGGATAAATGAGGTAAATAGCTATGATTGTCAGTATACGCGATTACGAAAACTATTTATATGACCATTACAAAGACCACGGCATCGATTCCAGTTTATTTATGAAGCTGGTGGAGGAAGTGGGAGAGGTCGCGGAAGTTTTAAACAAACGCGACGGAAGAAAAGCCTCCAATCACGAGGATCTGAAAAAACAATTGGGAAATGAATTGGTGGATGTGATCCACTACGCCTTTGCCATCGCCGCTTTAAATCATATTGATTTAAACGATGTGATCATCGAAAAAGACAGAAAAGCTTCCGTTAAATATAACCACGAAGTAAACCTGGAACAGTTCTTACAAAAGACCTAAAAGCAAAAAGCCAAGCTGAAATCAGCTTGGCTTTTCTTATTTTACGCAATAGATCCGGATCGCTTCACAGACAAATGCAGCAGTACCGTCGCCATTTTTATCAATGTTATTTCTAACGCGCTCGTCAGCAACATACATTTGCCCCAGTCCTGCCAGAATCTGATTGGTACAGTTGTAATAATTCTGAGTAATGTGATTTTGGAGCATTTTTACCAGGCGCTGCACTTCCGTGGATTCGGGTGCTTCTCCATTTTTCATGCAGAGGGCAAACTCTGCCATGATCTGATCCATTTCCTGAGCAAGGCCATCCCATTTTCCCTTGGAATAATTTTTGGTTTTTTCTGAATGCTCCTTATATGCTTCGGTTTTACCCCATTTTTCTTTGACTTCTGCCTTGTGTTTTTCAAATTCAGAGCTATCAAAAGCGGTCATAACATTCTCTCCTTTCACGGCGCTGTCAATGGCATGAATCAGCCTTTCCAACCTTTCTTTTTTCAGGATCAGCAGGGTCTTCTGCTCCTTCAGCGCCTTGTTCTTGTCATAATTCGGGGATGACAAAATCTCTCCGATGCTCTTTAAGGAAAAGTCAAGTTCACGGTAAAAGAGAATCTCTTGCATACGAAGAATAGAGTTTTCGTCGTAAAAGCGATAGCCTGACGACTTGTCGACAAAGGCCGGTGTCAACAAACCGATTTCATCATAATAATGCAGTGTGCGCACACTGACTCCCGTAAGCTTGGCAAATTCATTAATTTGCATTTTCAATTTTATCACCTCACAACAAGAGCATACACTATGACGGAGCGTGAGAGTCAATACCCTTTTGAAAAAATATGGATTGATGTTCAAAAAATTGGGATTGGCTTACTTACACTCACTATCAGCTATAAGATAAACACCTTCTTGAATTGCGGAAAATACTGCGATAGAGCATACAACTATGGCAGTATATTTCAATTCCACGAAGGATATTGTCAAAGGCAATAGGAACAGCAGTAGTCCCGTTGCTTTGTTCATAATCGTATGCAAGGATATAAACTGTTTTTTAGAAACATATCCCCATATGATATTGCTGATTTTGATAACCGCAATCACACCACCCCATATCCACAACCATTGTGGAACATGGATTACCGGCAACAAC
>JAZUQD010000173.1:0-1727 GCA_045605505.1 Pradoshia sp. | reverse complement strand
CGAGTTTGGTGCCCGAAGTGTACACCTGCTTCAAGCAGTTGTTTCATTGAAATTACAGACATGTTTGTTCCTCCTATGTTTTGTTTTTTCCTCCGCTTAAATCATTTTCAGACTGAAACTGTAATATTACAGCACGAACAGTCCAAATCCTTAAGCGTGTGTAATAACACCATGTCATAATATAGCACAATAAAGGAACACAATCAAGATATTTTCCCTTACTTTTGGTTTAATTTAATTAAAAGGTCAATTTCTGTTTTGCCACGCCCCATTTTCTTGGCGATTTCTTCAGTGGTTATCCCTTGATTCTTCATATTTATTATCTCAGCAAGTACACGATTTTGATCCGTCTCCTGACCCTCTCGGACTGATTCCTTCTTCTTAACTATCCTTTTTGTCTCGATCGATTGTCCGCTTAAATTGGTATAGGCATTTAACGCTGCCTGCTGCCTATATCCCTGCGGTAGACCTATAACCTCTTGATCTAGTTCCTCATCCATATCAGATTGGTGACCCTCTTTAACTGGATCCTCACTTTCGCTCCTGAACAACTGTTTAATTTCATCATTTTCTTCTTTCATCTCAAAAATAAACGTATTAATGAGCTCTTCCATCTCTTTTAAAGAAGCTTTATAATTTTTTTCAAAATCAATCAGGCGATTCTGCCTTGTATAAAGAATGATAACGGTTAATATTGTTACTAAATTGACCATAATGCTTAAAATAAGGATAACGGTCATTCTGTCCTCTCCTCCTCTTCTATTTATTTTCAGTGGATTGCAATTCAATAAAAAAAGCAGAATGATCATTGCGCGCTTTATCATTCTGCTGCCCTAAATTAACGGAATTAGACTTCCACCCATCTGGTCTACGTACAGTATTTGCTCTTTTGCCTTTTTCCTATTTCAAGTGCATATTCAATTGTAGATCTGGAAAATGCAGCATACCCTATATTCAGCTGAAATCCTGCCACCCTTGTTCATACAATATGTACTTCACTCTTTTCTAAATTTATGATCATGCTTGTGACAGAGGGTACATGGTCGATTATATTTCTGAAATTAAATGGCTGTTCATGCTTATCCAACGCCTTGGTATATACGAGCATCCATTCTCCATCATATCCATTTCCAGCTGATTGTCCTTGTGCAAAAAATAAAGAATAGCTAATCTGTTCCACATCTAACAATAGCGATTTCACTTCTTTTTTATCCCAAATGTAATCGGTTTTGTAGCCAGCCATTCGTCTACTTCTCTTTCAGAAACAATCTGTACCGGGTTTCCTGATGGTATAATCCATGCCTTCATTTTGTCTGGGGAAATCTCCAGTTTATATGGAAAGTCCATCTTTCCCCTCCCCAATTAACGCTTTAGCGGTATATCGTTTTTGCCAATAACTCTTTTAGTTTAAATAAAGCACGTGAATGGATTTGGGAAATTCTTGAGGTAGATAGTTTTAAAATATATCCAATCTCTGTAAGAGTTAATTCCTGGCGGTAAAATAAATCCAAAACTAGTTGTTCTTTTTCACCAAGTTTATAAATGAGGTTTTCCATCTCTTTCAGCAATTCCTTTTTAACCAGTGCTTCTTCAGGAGATAGCATGCGCTCATCTTTCATCGAATACGATTGTGCGTCTTGTTCTGAATGAGCATCATGCGGCTGTTCATCCATTGACAATACATTGGAAAAGAAGTTTTCATTCGTAATTTTGATAACCTCATCTTC
>JAZUQD010000172.1:0-8611 GCA_045605505.1 Pradoshia sp. | reverse complement strand
CTGTTTTTATGTAATGGAATGCGACCCATATCAAAACCACAGCTACCAAAAATAAAAATATAGTCTTTGTCATAATCCAAAATCCAGATTTCTTATTTACCATCAAAATTTCCACTTCTTTCTATAGAATATCCCAACCTTCATTTGTAAATTTTACCATAAATTTAAATCCCCCTGAATACATTCATCTCCTTTCAAAAATTCCGAAGATTAAATGGCTTCTTTGTTTTTGAAAGACAGTGTTTTTAAACTAAAAAAGGAGTATATAGGAGGAATTAAATCCTCCTATATAGCCCTTTTTTATTCAACAAGCTTTGACGTGATTAAATGATCATCGAAGCTTAATCAACGTGATCCTCTGTTTTTAATAATATTAAATACGAATACAAGTGCAGCTATTACTAATAGTAAGTTGATAAGTCCTCCACCAATTTCAAATAAAAATCCTAATAACCATAAGACCAACACAACTCCAATTATTGTCCAAAGCATTTGAATCAGCTCGCCTTCAATTAAGGGTTTTACTTCTACTTGTTTTTACCCTTAGAAAAATATCTGAAACAAAAAGGTGCTTATCTTTTTGTAGAACCAAATCCACCAGATCTGTTTGAATGTAAGACTTGATCATCATCTGCTACTAAATACTGTTTAAATATACCCTGGGCAATTCGGTCTCCTTCTTTAACCAGTACAGGAGCTTCTCCCCGATTGGTAATAGAAATGCCAATATTCCCATCATTATCTGGATTCTCATAATAGGATGAATCAATAATGCCTGTTCCATTTGATAATACAAGACCATATTTTACTCCCAAACTGCTTCGTATATGTATTTCCAACAATTCATCTTGTTTCATATAAGCTTTGATGTTCGTCCAAAATAAATGCTTCTCACCAACATTCAGTGTGATTGTTTCATTGGAAAAGAAATCATACCCTGCCGAACCGGCATCACCCCGCATGGGCAGCTTAACCTCATCCTCATTCATTTGAATCTTAAAATGCTCTGGTTTTACAACTTCAAATCCTCTTACTCTTTGCTCTCTCATATGTATCTCCTTTTATGTCATTTCCTTGTCATTTTCAATAATTTTAAAAGTACTCCACATTTCGGGGAATAAAGATTGATATTTTTTGGTTAGAAAACGATCATCTATTAAGGTTAGCGTACCAGAATCATGCTCACTTCGTATTAAGCGGCCCGCCGCCTGTAATACCTTGTTCATACCTGGATAGGCATAAGCATAATCAAATCCATTTTTCCCGGCCGCTTTATAATAATCGCGAATTAAATTTCTCTCCTCATTTATTTGTGGTAACCCAACACCAACAATGATCACCCCACTCAATCGATTCCCCACCAGGTCAATTCCTTCAGAAAATATACCGCCTAAAACCGTAAAACCTATGACGGGAACACTTGAATCCTCTTCAAAGGCTGATAAAAAAGCCTCTCTTTCCTCCTCACTCATTCCCTGATTCTGAATCAATATTTTAGATGGACCCTCAAATTCCTCGAGTTCATCCATTACCATTTTTAAAAATTGATAGGATGGGAAAAACACTAAAAAATTACCTCTGTTTTGAATCACAGCTTTAATCGTTTTGGCTATTTGAACACTTGAGGCTGCTCGCTCATAATAACGCGTGGAGAGCGGCTGGATCGTGATATCCAACTGTTCAGGAGAAAAAGGGGAACCTATTTTGATGCGATAATCCCCATCCTCACTACCCAGGGCATCCATGTAATAACCAATTGGCGTTAGCGTAGCTGAAAAGAAAAGTTTCGCAGCAAACCCTTTTGTCATCTTCTGTATATTTAAGGAAGGATCCAAACAAAACATCTTTACATGCAAATTATTCCTTTCCTTTACTACATGCGTCGTATAATTTTCATTATAGTACTTCGCAATCCGGAGAAAATTTTGGGATGTAAAAAAGATCTCCAATAAATCAGTTTGATTGGAAGGAGTGCTTTCTCCGAACCGGGTTAATTCAGCACTGGCATGAAGAACAAAATGCTCGAGCGCTTCCAGCAATTCATCTGGTTTTTCCAGATATGCAGCGGATTTTTTATCACCTAATTCTTTCTTTACCTGAATCAATATCGCGTTTATCACTTTAGCTGCATTTGATAAATCTGGATTGGACTCGCTGTATGCTCTCTTTATATCAAGGAACACTTTCTTCTCCAATTCTGCTGAAAACATTTCTCTTCCGCGTTCCACCAAATTATGAGCCTCATCCACTAAAAGGACAGTCCTTTTCCTTTGCTCATCTGAAAATCGTTTCAAGAATACTCTAGGATCAAATACATAATTATAATCGCAAATCACAATGTCTGCCAGGTAAGCCAATTCAATCGAATATTCAAACGGACATACGCGGTGACGATGAGCATACTTTAAGATCGTTTCTCGATCCATAAGTAACTCATTTTCTAAAATATCCAAAACAGCCTCATTGATTCGATCAAAATGGCCTTCTCCATACATACATTGATCCGTGTTACAAGTTCCCTCTGGACTTATACATATTTTATCTTTCGCTGTAAGCGTAACGGTTCTCACTCTTAATCCTCGTTCATTCAGGATCTTTATTGTATCCTCAGCCACTTGTCTAGTAATGGTCTTTGCCGTTAAATAAATGATTCGCTCGATTTTATGATCCTTTTCTGCCATCATTTTTACGGATGGAAAAATAAAAGAAATTGTCTTACCAATCCCAGTTGGTGCTAAAGCAAAAAGATTTCTCTTTTCAGTAATCGTTTTCCAGGCCGCTCCAATCAGCTTTCTCTGGCCTTTTCTGAAATCCTTGAACGGAAATTCGATTTGTGCAGCTGAGTTCAGCTTTTCTTTCTTTATTTTTAGTTGTAAAACTGCAAATGGTGCAAATTCAGTCAGTACCTTATCCAAAAAATGTTCTAATTGTTCAATCGTGACGTTTTTTCGAAACGCAATCGTTTGATTTGTCAGAACATGTACATAGGTCAATTGAATCTCTATCTGTTTAAGATTTTCATTCAGACAATAGATGTACCCATAGCACATCGCCTGAGCCCAATGGACAGGGTATGTATTTTCATCAATTGCTTCAAGAGTTCCGGAAGTCGATTTGATTTCCTCTATAACGGGACCTTCCGACCGATGTAATATTCCATCACATCTTCCTTCAATCTGATAACTAATACCCTCGAATTCCTTGACCAGATGCAGAGGTACCTCTTTTTCATCGTTCTCTTGATATCCTGCCTGAATGGCCTGATGGATTCTAGTCCCTTCAATCATTGAACTGGACGTACGAAAACGACGATCCAGGTCGCCGCTCCGGTACACATATTCAACCAACTGTCTAATGGATATATGATACTCGCCCAACATATACACTCACCCATCCCGCTCTTAATACCATTATCATACCATATAGGGCACAAACGTTTTTACGAGAACCATTCATTCAACAGACTCATTCATGTTAATTAAAAAACAGGGCTATTCCCAAAATGGAGAATACCCTGCGCCGTAAAGAATAGATATTTAGTTATCCTAAAAATATTTCCCACTAAGGTAGTTTACTCTTCTGTCATTTCAAGAAAGTGCAACTAGACTCTATCCTAATCTTGTTCAGAAATATCCTGCAAAGCCTCTCCAGCTTCATCATTACCTGTGTTGCTTACCGCCAAATCACCCAAGGAAACAATCCCAACCAGCTTACCGTTTTCCAGGACTGGCAGGCGTCTGATTTGGTGCTCAGCCATAATGGCTGCCGCCTCTTCCTCTGTCGTATCAGGGTTGGCCGTAACAACATTTTGATGCATAACATCTGTTACCTTAGTCGAACCCGGCCTTTTTTCAGCAATCCCATCCACTACTAGATCGCGGTCCGTGATGATGCCAAGCAAAGTTCCATCCTCGCAAACTGGAATAATTCCCACATCATCATCTTTCATTTTTAAAGCTACCTCATATACATTATCATGCGGTTCTACGTAATCTACATTTGTTGTCATAATATCTCTTAAGTTTGTCATGAATTTGTCCCTTCCTTCCTTTTATACTTTTATCTTCCCCTTTTTTAGCCTATTTGACACATTTATTTAGAAGGAAGGACAAATAATCTTCAGTCTCAGTTAGATTTCATTCATCTGTTTATCTTTATATACCTGGACTTCTTCATTAATTCTGAGCATTTTATCATCCAAATCTGCAACCATATCGGCAGAATCCTTTAATTCCATAAGGAGATGGTCAGGTACCTCCTTACCAAATTTATAATAAATTTTATGTTCAAGACTTGCCCAAAAATCCATAGCAATGGTCCGTATTTGGATTTCTACCTTCATCCATTTTTTACAGTCTGAAAAAAACACCGGAATTTCTGTTATTAAATGAAGGCTTCTATATCCATTTGGTTTAGGGTTTTTAATATAGTCTTTAATCTCTAGAATATGTATATCATCCTGTTTCCCCAAAGCGTTTACAATGGCATAAATATCTGTCGTAAATGAACAGGATATACGAATGCCTGCGATATCACGGACGTGTTGCTCTGCATTCTCAATAGTGATATCCAGATTTTTCCGCTCTAATTTTTTCTTAATACTTTGCGGACTTTTCATTCTCGATTTTATATGTTCAATCGGATTATAATTATGGATAAATTCAAATTCCTGATTTAATATATCCAGTTTCGTATTCATTTCACTCAAAGCAAACTTGTAACCAATAAAAAATTCCTTCCATTCATTTAATTCATGTAAATTAAGTATATTCATGTGGTAGGTCCCTCTTTTCTGTAGTGTTCCATAATTCTGAATACGAATCTAATGAATGAAAGGTTTCGTTATGTACAATTTTTTTGATGCCTAAGAGCCTTCTAAATAAAAAAAACAGACCATAAAATTGGTCTGTTTCTGCGAGAAAGCTGGACGGCTTAATCGTTCCGTCTAGGATTATTAATCGCTTGAAGCATTTTTATTCCTTCTGTCATTTCGCTACCACATAATGGACACTTAGGTGTTTCAGTAGCTTTGAAATTGTCCCGTACCCAGCCGTTACAATCATCAGAAGTACATTCCCACACCTTTGTTTCTTCAGGGATTATTTCCTCAACATTTTTTCGATTATACATAACCGGCACACCTTTCTTTTAGAAGTTTAATATGTAGTTAAAGACTACCCTTACATTGGATAGCCTTTATTAGCATACTTCTTAAAGTTTAATTACGTTTTCAGCTTGAGGTCCACGAGCGCCTTCTGTTACGTCGAACTGTACGCTTTGGCCTTCTTCTAGAGATTTGAAACCTTCGCCTTGGATAGCGGAGAAGTGTACGAATACATCGTTTTCGCCTTCAACTTCGATGAATCCGAAACCTTTTTCTGCATTAAACCATTTTACTTTACCGTTTTTCATTTTGTTACCTCCAAAAATGTGATAAATAAAGATTCACCTATTATAAAAAGTACCGCTCTGTAAAAAGGAGAACACTTTATAATAAGTGAATGTCTATTTACGGGTAATTTTATATAGATAAACATTATTAGTTAATTATACGTCACATTTTTAGAAATGTCAATAATGTGCTGAACTTTCTAACGATAGGATAGCCTATTTTACAGGCATTATACCTATTTATTTCGATTGTTTGTTCCATTCATTTAATTGTCGGAAATAATCAATTCTTTCTTCTCTCGTGTAATGAGCATTTGCCCCGCTCGTAGATGGAACCACGAAAACGTGGCAGCCTTCCCAATCATCGGTGGAATAAAATAAACCGTCCTGAAGACCTGGTGTAATTTTGCCTTTATGACGATTAGCCGCATATCGAAAGGCAGTAACTCCGATAAAGCATAAACATTTAGGCTTGTATTGCCTCATTAAATCACGTAACTCATCCGCACCCTCTATAAATTCTTCTTTTTTTAAATCAGATGAGGACCGTGTTGCCCTGCCGACAATATCGGTTATTCCATATCCATAATCAAGAAGCTTTACTGTCTCCTCCGGCTTAAATTGATACGGCGTAATGCCTCCCAAATACAGTCCTTTCCAAAATAAATTCGCTGGATTGGCAAAATGATAACCTTTAAGAGCTGAGATTCTGCCGGGATTGATCCCACAAAATACAATATCCAGGCCTGGCTTAATGTAGGTTGGCAATGTCAAGGATTCAAAATCCTCCATTCAAACCCCTCCTTGCTATCTATTCAATTCATGATTACATCTTCCCAATATAGAAATAGATTCACTGCCATTATAACCTTTCTGAGAAAAACAAAACACGATGTACGATTGATAGCCGAAGCCACAAGTGTACACCGTGTTTACGATTTAACTTTTATAAAATTAAGCTTTTCCGCAGCATTTTTTGTATTTTTTCCCTGATCCACATGGACAAGGTTCATTTCTGCCTACTTTAGGTTGAGTTTTTTCTACTGGAGTAGAAGTTGCAGGTTTACTAGCAGATGGAGAGGATAATTCAGAAGGTGTATGACCTTTTAAAATCCATAGTCTTGTATTGTTTACGACTGTGACCATTTTTTCAACCAATGTATTAATATCTTTTTCTGACTTTAATTCAACTTGTTCTCCAAACCATTTCACCACATCCGGTAAGGATTCACCAAATTGAACTTTATAGATAAAGCGATCTGCCAATTCTACTGCTTCTTCTTGTTTTAAAGAATACGTATCACTTAAATAGTGTACAAGATTCACCATTTGTTCGGTTCTTTCAAATGGTTCAAATCGGTTCAAATTTAACATAGTTTCAGCCGGAATCGGGAAATATTTCAAGCCTACTCTGCTTGCTATTGCCTGTTTAAACCCATCCAATTCTTTGATTGTCTCATGAATGATATACCCATCATTTAAACGGAAATCGCCATAGTATTCTTCTAAATAGCTGATATAGTTGTTTAACCATTCGCTATCAACTTCTTCTTGAAGATACCCTTCAATCAATTTATGGGCTTTTTCAATCTCCATAAAACCATAATAACGAACCAAACCAAACAAGATGTTTGAAACTTTTTGATTACGGTTAACTATAGACATGATCTCTTTTGGATTTAAGTTGTAAAATTGTTTCATGACTTCAGTCGGCATTACAACCACTGGTTGATTTTCCACTTCGGATGGGTGGATATATCCGATGCTTGATAAGTAAAATACATTTTCAAGACCGATTTGTTCAATTGGCATAATTCCGCTTTTCGTCATCATGGCTACAATTGCAGTGTATTGATGAAGATCCATCATTTGAACCTTTTCAGGTACAGATGCCGGTATTTTTTCAGCCAATGCTGCTACCAATTCTTTTTTTCTTAATGAACTCATGTTTTTCAAATTTAGATTTCTGCGGATATTCTTTAAAGCATCCATCTTTAAAGAATCCAGCAAATTCTCTAAATTATATTCATCTACAGTTGCGGTTGTCATCAGAATTCCTCCATATTGATTCAAAAACTAATTATATAATAATTCCCCGTCAAAGACTTTGATTTTACTACAAATCTCGAAAAAAATAAACTGTCATTCTATTCTCACTTTTTATTATTCATTATGTATAGAACAAAAAACATATGCTATTGATACTACTATTCTTTTACTAGAATAGATAGTAAAAAGCAATCCAATAAGCCTGGATTGCTTTTAGTACATACTCATAAACACTACTAATCTTCCAATATTTTTACTTCAACTGTTTTAATACCCCAGTCTTCGGCCATTGCTTGAGAAGGAATAAAGACATCAATTTTATTCCCTTTGATAGCTCCTCCTATATCCGCTGCAATTGCATGCCCGTAGCCCTCTACATAAACTTTAGTACCAAGTGGGATTACAGATGGATCAACCGCGATTACTTTCTGATTCGGATTTGCTTTAAGGTCTATGCCAGTGTAGGTAACACCAGTGCCGCCTTCGCAATCAGCCGTATAGGCCGTAGCAGTGACCGTTAGTACTTTTTCTTCTTGTTCAGAAGCATTCGAAGATGTAACTACCTCTTCGTTCACTTCCTCGTTTATATTTTCCTGCTCTGTAATAGGGTTTTCAGTAGTATCACCTTTTATTTTTCCCTCTTCCTTAACAGGGTCTGCTGTTGTTTTATTCAACTCATCCTTTTCAGCAGCTAAAGGCGTTTTATTACTCTTGTTTTCCTTAACCTTTTCAGCTTTTCCTGTATTTGACGATATTTTATCTGTCTCTTCCGCTTCATCATCGCGCACTGTTTGATCTGCTTTTACTTTAGCTGCTAGTTTGGTTGATTCATTTTCAGAAGCAACTGGTTGGACATCCTGTTTGCTGTCTAGTTTATCGTTTAGTTCTGGATGAACAGCTATACATGATGTGATTTTTTCTTCCTCATCACCTTGAATATACGTGGAGCTTGTCTCTTCTGCCACTCTATTTATATATTTATAATCTGATAAAGCATTTTTCTCTACCTTACTAATGTTAGTTGAAGTTGGTTGATCTATAACTTGATTATCATTATTCTGATATGAGGAAACGAAGCCACCTTGCACAACTCCAGCAAGTGACGTTGAAATTAATAATGCAATAAGCAGTTGATTCATTAGGCTAATCTACCTCCTTTAAATTTATCCAA
>JAZUQD010000171.1:0-9296 GCA_045605505.1 Pradoshia sp. | reverse complement strand
AATGATGGTTATTATCTTTCTGATGTTTACAACACCTGCGACAGGGATCGCACTATGTATCGCTTTTATGAGAGGACTGACAGGGCAAAAAAGTATCGGTAACTTTTATGTGGATTTAATCCGTGCACATACACGTATTCTAATTCCGCTTTCCATCCTAGTTGGAATCGTACTTGTAGGTCAGGGAGTACCACAAACGATAGAGCCGACGATTACAGCAACGACCTTGGAAGGTGCTGAACAGCAAATTGCGCGTGGACCCGTTGCAGCCTTGGAATCTATCAAGCATTTAGGAACGAATGGCGGGGGATTCTTCGGTGTGAACTCCGCACATCCATTTGAGAATCCGACACCACTCACGAACGTTATTGAAATTTTATCCATGTTTTTACTACCAGCTTCACTGCCAATCGCGTTCGGCCATATGGCCAGAAGCCGTAAGCAAGGCTGGATTTTATTTAGTGCGATGGGAATGATGTTTCTTGCCTTCTTATCATTAGCCTATTTTAGTGAAGCAAATGGAAACCCAGCACTTCAAGAAATCGGCCTATCCCAATCGGATGGCAGTATGGAAGGAAAGGAAGTACGGTTTGGGATTGCCCAAAGTGCCTTATTCACAACGGTTACAACAGCCGCAACGACAGGTACGGTAAACAACATGCATGATACCTTGACCCCACTCGGAGGGTTGGTTCCACTTGGTGAAATGATGTTGAACTGCATATTTGGCGGTGATGGAGTAGGAACTGTAAACATTTTAATGTATGCCATTCTTGCCGTCTTCTTAGCAGGATTAATGGTTGGCCGAACACCGGAATTTTTAGGCCGTAAAATTGAAGCAAAAGAAATGAAATTAATCGCTATCACAATTTTAATACACCCCCTGATTATTTTGGCTCCTTCAGCCATTGCATTGGCAACAGAAATGGGTACATCAGCCATTTCAAATACGGGATTCCATGGAATCACTCAAGTTATCTATGAATTCACTTCATCTGCGGCGAATAATGGGTCAGGATTTGAAGGCTTAGGTGATAATACACCGTTTTGGAATATTTCTACAGGATTGGTGATGTTATTTGGCCGCTATTTCTCCATGATTGCCATGATAGCTGTAGCTGGGTCGTTATTAAGTAAAAAGCCTGTCCCAGAAACGATTGGGACGTTTAAATCCGATAACAGTACATTTGCGGTCCTCTTGATTGCAACAGTTTTAATCGTAGGGGCATTAACATTCTTCCCAGTCATTGTACTTGGGCCGATTGCGGAGTATTTGTCGATTCGTTAATGAAAGAAAAAGAAGATAAAGGAGTATTCCAATGAACACAAAGCGTAAAGCTGCAATTAATAACGCTATAGTTAAGCGTGCTTTAATAGATGCTTTTAAAAAACTGGATCCACGTATAATGATAAAAAATCCAGTTATGTTTGTAGTAGAGGTTGGTTTTGTTATCACTCTAATCTTAACCATATTTCCTACCCTGTTTGGTGGAGAAGCGAATCCAATCTACAACGGAAGTGTAAGCATAATTTTGCTTCTTACCATTCTGTTTGCTAACTTTGCAGAATCTTTGGCTGAAGGAAGAGGAAAGGCACAGGCTGATAGCCTGAAAAAAACTAAACAAGATACAAAAGCCAGATTGCTATTAAAAGATGGATCAATCAAGATGGTTCAATCAACTGAATTGAGAAAAGGGGATTTGGTCGTTGTAAAAGCAACTGAATTGATACCGGCAGATGGAGAAATTGTAGAAGGCGTAGCCTCTGTGGATGAATCAGCGATAACAGGAGAATCTGCTCCGGTCATTAAAGAATCCGGGGGAGATTTCAGTTCAGTCACTGGAGGCACAAGAGTGAACAGTGACAGGCTGAAAATTCGAGTAACAGCTGATCCAGGTGAATCCTTTCTTGATCGTATGATTCATTTAGTTGAAGGGGCTAAGCGACAAAAAACACCGAATGAAATTGCATTAAATACGTTACTCATTAGCTTAACACTGATCTTTTTAATTGTTTGCACGACCTTGGTTCCGATTGCCTCTTATGTAGGAGTCACTATTCCAATTGCAACTTTAGTCGCTTTGCTTGTTTGTTTGATTCCGACCACAATAGGAGGACTTCTCTCCGCTATTGGTGTTGCCGGAATGGATCGCGTTACTCAATTTAACGTTATTGCCATGTCGGGGAAAGCAGTAGAAGCGGCTGGGGATATTAATACAATTATTCTCGACAAAACTGGAACGATTACACATGGAAACCGGATGGCTACAGCTTTTATAGCGGTTGAACATGTCGACCAAATGAAATTGAATAAAGCTGCGCTATATAGCTCTCTTCATGATGAAACACCTGAAGGTCGATCGGTCATCGAGTTGGCAAAGAAATCAGGCGTTTCAGAAGCTGAAGCATATGCAATTGATTCAGAAGGTGTTGAATTTCAGGCGGAAACTCGTATGAGCGGAACAGACTTTGCAGATGGGCGAAATGTTAGAAAAGGTGCTGTAGATGCTATTAAGAAATATGTGGTTTCCGGTGGAGGGACTGTCCCGAACGATCTTGATGGTAAGTCATCAACGATTGCGATGGAGGGTGGTACGCCTCTTGCTGTTGCACAGGGAAATGAAATTTTAGGATTAATCTACTTAAAAGATACCGTAAAGCCCGGGATGAAAGAAAGATTTGATGAATTACGGAAAATGGGAATTAAAACAGTCATGTGTACAGGGGATAACCCATTGACTGCCGCAACTATTGCTCGTGAGGCAGGTGTTGATGATTTTATCGCGGAAGCGAAACCGGAAGATAAAATATCTGTTATTAAAAAGGAACAAGCCGAAGGTAAGTTAGTGGCTATGACAGGAGACGGAACGAATGATGCACCGGCGCTTGCACAAGCTGATGTTGGTCTTGCGATGAACAGTGGAACGATTGCGGCGAAGGAAGCAGCTAACATGGTTGACTTAGATTCTGATCCAACGAAGATCATTGAAGTAGTAGCCATTGGGAAGCAATTGTTAATGACGCGTGGAGCGCTGACCACGTTTAGTATTTCCAACGATATTGCGAAATACTTTGCGATTATCCCGGCTATGTTTATGGTGGCGATCCCGCAAATTGGGGCTTTAAATATTATGAATCTGGCTACCCCTCAAAGTGCAATTTTATCGGCACTCATCTTTAACGCTATTATTATCCCATTGCTTATTCCCTTGGCAATGAAGGGTGTTAAATATGTGCCAATGAGTTCAACAAAGCTTTTGAACCGTAACCTCATGATTTTTGGACTTGGCGGGGTCATTGTTCCTTTTATTGGTATTAAGATCATTGATTCATTGCTTGTTGTCATGAACCTTGTATAAAAATAAATAATAAAGTAAAGGTGACGTACAAATGTTGAAAAATCTACGGGTAAGTTTGGTTCTTCTTCTCATATGCGGGGTTATTTACCCGCTATTTATGACGGGAATCTCACAATTCATTTTTCCTGCTAAAGCCGATGGCAGTGTAATCAAAGATGAAGATGGAAATGTGGTAGGTTCTGAGTTAATTGGGCAGAACTTTAAGGATCCAAAGTATTTCAGCAGCCGAGTTTCTTCTATAGAGTATGATGCGGCTGGGTCAGGTTCTGGAAATTATGCACCTTCTAATGAGGAAATGATTGAGCGAACCAAAAATGATATAAAAGCATTTTTAGAACATAACCCAGATGTACAAAAAGAAGATATTCCAGCAGATCTTTTAACTAATTCAGGATCGGGGCTGGATCCGCATATGTCTCCGCTGGCGGCAAAGGTTCAAGTTCCAAGAATTGCTGACGTCCGAAAAATAAGCATAGAAGAGCTAGAATCCCTCATCGATGAAAATACGGAGAGCCGACAATATGGAATTTTGGGCGAGCCGCGAGTTAATGTGTTACAGCTAAATTTGGAGCTTGATAGATTGAAATAAGGTGAATAGAGAAGGAGAGTAATGTATAGTCACTCTCCTTTTCTTATATGTAGAAAGAGAGGCCCGAATGATGGTCGAATTCCGCAGAAAAACTCCGGAAGAGTATTTGCAATCGATTTCTAAAGTAAACAGAGGAAGATTGAAAATTATATTAGGTGCAGCTTCTGGCTCAGGAAAGACGTATCATATGCTGTTGGATGGAAAAACATTGACGAAGAAATCGATTGATGTGGTAATTGGAGTTATTAGTCCCACCAATCGTCCTAAAACAATCGAACAAATCGGGGATTTGGAAAGCATTCCTCCAATTGAATGGGTGGAAAACGGAATCGTTAAACAAGATTTAGATCTTGAAGCCATCAAAGAAAGAAATCCAGAAGTGGTCCTTGTTGATATCTTGTCACATTGCAACCGAAAAGGTGCACCGCATAAGACAAGGCTAGATGATATATTAGAGTTGATGAGCTGCAACATTAGCGTAATAACGACTATGAACGTCTATGAATTAGAGGGAGTTAGAGAGATTGTTGAAAAGCTGCTCGCTGTTAAGGTTCAGGTAGACCATTGTATTCCGGATGACACTCTTGCAATGGCAGATGAGGTAAAACTATTGGATGTAACCCCTGACCAAATTCTCACTCGTTTACAAGATGGCGAAATAGACCAGGCATTAAAGAAGAAATTTTTTAAACGAGATCATTTGGCGGTATTGCGAGAGCTTGCTTTGCGGCATTTGGCAGGAGAAGTGAATGGTGAACTCGATGATTATCGAGAACAGCAAGGACTTATAGGCCCATCTGGGGCAACAGAGAGGATTCTTGTTTGCGTCCAATATCATTGGAATGGATCTATTTTGGTTAGGCGGGGCCAACAAATTGCGAAACGTCTCGGCGGAGAATTATTTGTCGTCTGTTACCTCACACCCGAAAAAAAACTTTCCAAGGAAGAGGAAACGTTTAGAAGATCTATTAAAAAGTTAGTTCGCAAAATAGAAGGTAAATTTGAAGAATTGCCGCTTACTCAAATGGATGTTGCAGAGGGAATAGTCCATTATGCAACGGACAAAAAAATTACTAAAATTGTGATAGGCCAATCTAAAAGAAGCCGCCTGGAAGAAATCATGAACGGCTCCGTTATAAATAAAATCTTAAGGAATACACAAAATATAGATATTTTGATTGTCGCTGAACGTACAGATAAAAACGGAAAAAGAGTGATACCTGCTAAGTGGAAAGATCATAAAAAGATTAATCCATACAGGCGACTTTCAAACGTAGAAGTTGAAGAACAAATTGGCATCATAAAGAGAGGTCAATTAAAGGTCTATATCGGTGCTGCTCCTGGTGTGGGCAAGACGTATACGATGCTCCGTGAGGCAAATGAATTGAAAAAAGATGGGATTGATGTGGTGATCGGCTTGCTTGAAACACATGGAAGAAAAGAAACGCATGAACAAATTGGAAGCTTAGAGATCATACCACGAAAAAAAATCAACTATAAAAACGTAGTGATTGAAGAAATGGACATAGAAGCGATTATAAAACGAAATCCAGAGGTTGTGCTTGTGGATGAATTGGCTCATACCAATGTACCGGGCAGCGTCCATAAAAAAAGGTATGAGGATGTAGAAAAGATTATAAAATCGGGGAATTCGGTCATTTCAACGATGAACATTCAACATTTAGAAAGTTTAAATGACAGTATTGAACAAATTACAGGGGTAAGAGTCCGAGAAACAGTACCAGATCATGTGATGCGAATGGCGAATGAGATTGAGCTTATAGATATTTCTCCACAGGAGATCCAGCAACGTATGCTGGAGGGAAATATATATGCTAAGGAAAAAATAGAGCAAGCACTCAATCATTTTTTTAAGACCTATAATTTAATTGCATTAAGGGAACTGGCTCTCCGTGAAGTGGCAGACGATGTGGATGAGAGACTGGAAGCCTTGGAACATAAACGGACCTTAAGAGGACCGTGGCGAAAACAAGAGGTCATCTTTGTATGTGTAAATTTGCGCGGGGATAGTGAACGCCTTATCCGGCGTGGATTTCGAATGGCTTATCGGCTGAAGGCAGTCTGGTATGTTGTCTATGTAAAGGATCATTCTGTTTTAACGGAAAAAGAGCAGATTAAAATAAAGAACATGCAGTTGTTAACGGAGAGGCTGGGTGGAATTTTTGAAATGAAAGAGACATCCCATCGAAGAAAAGTTGTCGACGAATTGGTTGATCTCTTAAATAAAAAGAATGCTACTCAAGTAATTATAAGACAATCAGCACGGACACGAATGGAGGAGATCGTTAAAGGTTCAGTTGTTCAAAAACTATTGCGTTTAGTTCGTCATCTAGATGTATTAATTGTTGCCGATCAGAAACCTGATAAAAAGAAGTGGTCTGGTTAACTAGTAAGATTAGAAAGGCATATAGTAAAACCGGGCGGGCATAATGTATAGAAGGGCAGGAGCATAAATTGAATCATTGTTTAGGAGGTGAATGGTGAATATAGCCTTTTTTTTAATTCCCAAAAAAGAAGTAGCCATTGTTAAGTACGAGTCCACGATGAGACAAGCGCTGGAAAAAATGGAGTATCACAAATATTCTGCAGTTCCCATTATTGATAACCAAGGCAAATATGTCGGTACCTTAACAGAGGGGGACTTGCTTTGGAAAATGAAAAATACCCCTGGCTTATCGTTTGAAAACATGCATAAAACGAAGTTGAAGGAAATAAAACCAGAGCGCAATAATGAACCTATTCACATTGATGCTGATATGGAAAGTATCATTGAAAGAGCAATGGAGCAGAATTTTGTCCCGGTTATTGATGACGCAGGTATTTTTATTGGTATAGTAAGAAGAAGAGAAATTATTGAATACTGTTCAAAAGAAATCTTAACTAGGATAAATTAAAATAACATTAATCATTTCTGCTAGTTTAGATGAATCAGTAGTGGCAGAAGAGCCAAAAGATACCGATCCAGAAGGTGTCGAGTAGAAGGTGTAACAGCCTGACATTCAGTGAGTACCCAATATAGATAAAATACAGTGAACAGAGACTGTTTCCTAAAATACTAAGGGAACAGTCTTTTTCAATGTATATTGAGCTGTTAATCTTCGAAATGCACAATAATTCCATAATTTCTGAAAAAACAATTGACAAAAGCAGGAAAAGAAATTATATTTAACTACGAATTGATAATCATTATCAATTAAAAAGAGCTAATATTCCTTAAGGAGGTTTATGATGAATCGCCTCTATACAGAACGTTTAAATATAGGATATGGAGAACAATTGATTGTCAAAGACCTTAGTGTAGAAATACCCGATCGAAAAATAACCACGATTATTGGTTCTAATGGGTGTGGAAAATCAACATTATTGAAAGCCGTTACACGCATTATATCTCATCAATCAGGCGAGGTAGTTTTAGATGGGAAAAGTATTTCAAGTGAAAATACGAAAAATCTTGCCCGAAAGATGGCCATCCTTCCCCAGTCCCCAGAAAGTGCAAGCGGACTGACTGTTGGTGAACTTGTATCCTATGGGAGATTTCCTTATCAAAAAGGGTTTGGTCGCTTAACGAAAAAAGATTATGAGGTTATTGACTGGGCTCTTGAGGTTACTGGAACAATAGATTACAAGTTTCGTCCGGTAGATTCCTTATCAGGCGGCCAGCGCCAACGTGTTTGGATTGCTATGGCATTAGCCCAGGAGACAGAAATTATCTTTCTCGACGAGCCAACTACCTATTTAGATATGGCTCATCAGTTAGAGGTATTGGAGCTTTTGCAAAAACTGAATCATGAACAAGACCGTACTATTGTGATGGTCCTGCATGATTTAAACCAGGCAGCACGTTTTGCGGATTATATGATTGCCTTAAAAGATGGTCGAGTTGTAAAAGCTGGGTCCTGCGAGGAAGTGATTACTCCCGCTGTACTCAGAAAAGTGTTCCATATTGATGCCCAAATAGGGAGAGATCCAAGAACAAATAAACCAATGTGCCTTACTTATAACTTATTAAAAGGAGAACCTACACATGAAAAAATGGATATTCCCGTTTATGCTGCTCTCAGTGTTAATTATTAGTGCATGCAGCAATAGTTCCTCTACAGAGAAGGAAAATGATACAAAAAAAGAAGAAGCGCCAAAAACATTTACATATGAATCAGAAACCGGTCCAGTCGAAGTACCAACAGATCCAAAGCGTGTCGTCATGCTTTCAGGATTCACTGGGAATGTGATTGAACTGGATGTGAATTTAGTTGGTGTTGACGTGTGGTCTAAAACAAACCCTACCTTTGAAAAGGAATTAAACGATGTTGCCGAAGTTTCAGAGGATAATCTAGAAAAAATCATTGAATTGAACCCTGATCTCATTATTGCATTATCTACAGTTAAAAATGTTGATAAATTAAAGGAGATTGCTCCTACTGTAACCTATACTTGGGGAAAATTGGATTACTTAGCTCAGCATGTGGAAATCGGAAAACTATTAGGTAAAGAGAAAGAAGCTCAGGATTGGGTTGATGACTTCCAAACACGTGCTACGGAAGCCGGAGAAGAGATTCGCGCCAAAATCGGTGAGGATGCAACCGTATCTGTAATAGAAGCTTTTGATAAAAATTTATATGTATACGGTGATAATTGGGCACGCGGAACAGAAATCCTTTACCAAGCTATGAAATTGAAAATGCCTGATAAAGTAAAAGAGATGACATCTAAGGATGGATACTATACTCTATCTACAGAAGTACTCTCTGAATACGCAGGAGATTATGTGATTTTAAGTAAATACGCAGCTGCTGATGTATCATTCCAGGAAACTGAAACCTATAAAAATATACCTGCCGTTAAAAATGGACATGTATATGAAATGGAAGGAGACGGTGCTTCCTTTAGTGACCCAGTAACATTAGAGAAGCATTTGGCTTTTTTCAAGAAATCATTTTTAGGTGAATAATTTTCGGGTGGAGGGATTCTAATTGGAATCCCTTTTCCCCTATTCTGAGGAAAGAGAAGATGAGTGACTGATGACAAAAGAAATGAAACGTTCTGTCCCCTTTGCCTATAAAATGATTGCCAGTTTGCTTGTTCTTGCTGGAATGTTTGTGGCGGCCATGGTTTTTGGTGCTGCAGATACAACGGTCAAAGATGTATGGCTCGCTCTTACCTCTGATGTAAAAACGGATGCAACTCTTGTTCTGCGAGAGATTCGTTTTCCAAGAGAAGTTGCAGCCATTTTTGTAGGAGCAGCTTTAGCTGTTGCCGGCGCTATTATGCAAGGGTTGACGAGAAATCCGCTTGCTGACCCAGGTTTACTAGGATTGACTGCAGGCGCA
>JAZUQD010000170.1:0-1702 GCA_045605505.1 Pradoshia sp. | reverse complement strand
CTATGCATTTTGCAGGGCTGCTGGGTGCACCAAGAAGATCTTCCTACTCTACATATGGCGGTTCCGCTCAGGCTGCTGAATGGATTCCTTATCAAGTTGCCCAGGCTGTGGGAGGCTCCATCCTTTTCATCGGTATCATTTTAATACTGATTATCTTCGTTAATCTGGCTTTCTTTGCCCCAAAAGGTGATGAAGAATTTCCGATTGGTGAAGTATCCGAAAAAGCTGAGAAGACACCACTTATTCTTGAAAATTGGAAACTATGGATTGGCATTACAGCCGTTTTGATTATTCTTGCTTACACCCTTCCATTTGTCGACATGATTCAAAATGCTCCACCTGGCTCAAAGGGATTTAAACTTTGGTAAATGCAAAGAACCTGAATCAGGTAATCCTGGTTCAGGTTCTTTTTTATAAATCATACAGTGCTGTATATTTTTCTTTTAAATACGTTATTAAATAATCTGGATTTAAGCCTTCACCGGTAGCATCCTCGATAATCTCTAAAGGTAATTTCATCTTACCATACTGATGCACACGCTCGGTTAACCAACCAGTAATTTTGGCAAATTCCCCATTTTCAATGGTTTCATCAAAATCAGGAATATCTTTTAGCATCGCAGCTTTTAATTGAGCGGCATACATATACCCAAGGGCATAAGAAGGAAAATAACCAAACATACCACCGGCCCAATGAACATCCTGCAGAACCCCTTCTCCATCATTTTCAGGACGGATTCCCAAGTATTCATGATATTTATCATTCCAATGTTTCGGCAAATCAACTACTTTCAAATCCCCGTTAAACAATCCCTTTTCTAATTCATACCGAATCATAATGTGCAAAGGATACGTGAGTTCGTCGGCCTCAATCCGAATCAGAGAAGGCTTGGATTCATTAATAGCTTTGTAAAACGTATTGAGGTCAATCTCATTAAATTGTTCAGGCGAGGCGAATCTTAATTTATCAAAATTTCGTTTCCAAAAACTAAGATTTCGGCTGATAAAGTTTTCAAAGAACAAAGACTGAGATTCATGGATTCCCATTGATGTACCGGTACATAAAGGCGTACCTTGTAATTCTTTATTAATGTTCTGTTCATATACGGCATGTCCGCATTCGTGTATCGTACCAAATAGAGCAACACGGAAATCATTCTCGACATATTTCGTTGTAATCCTCACATCATTTGCGTTCAAGGCTGTGGCAAACGGATGAACCGTATCATCCAAGCGCCCTGCTTCCAAGTCATAACCAAGTTCCTGAATCAATTCCAAAGAGAATTTTTTCTGCGCTTCTTCACTAAATGATTTATAAATAAAATCTGTTACTAGGTTCTTGTTCGATTCCCCAATCTTTTTCACAAGCGGTACAATTTCTTCTCTTAGCTTAGCGAATACACCATCCAATATCTCTACTGTCATGCCAGGTTCATACAAATCAAGTAATGCATTATATGGCTGATCCGATTTACCCCAATAGGATACAAATTTCTTATTCACTTCAATTAATTGTTCCAAATAAGGCATAAATAAAGCAAAATCAGATGTCTCCTTTGCTGTTTCCCAAACACTTTCAGCTTTAGACTGCAGTTCAACATATTCTTTATATTCATTTGCCGGGATTTTACTCATCTTCTCATACTCTTGTTTACATTCCTGTACAATGGCAATTGTTTTTGAATCCAACTGCTCCGCCAAC
>JAZUQD010000169.1:0-1637 GCA_045605505.1 Pradoshia sp. | reverse complement strand
AGGTTCAACAAAAACAAATAATCCGTGTCTTATGTGAGGTGGCTCCTTAAATAGTTCCAGGAAGCTTTCGACTGCTTTTGGGAGAGAGGACCAATCATTATGAGTCATATACGCATAACGGAGCTCTCCTTTATTTTCCGCTTTCATCCCAAAGTAACATGGAAATGTTGGGTTTGTAACAATGTTATGAAATGTCTGGTATTCTTCTGTTACCCAGTTGGGTACGATTTGTGGATTGGTCATATCTTGTTTTTCTAATAAACTTAAATTTGTTTTTGTCTCCAGCATATAATAATTCCCCTATATATTCATTTTAGTAAGTTCTTTATTCCCTATTAAAAGACTTTGAAACATTTTGAAAGACAGTAAAATATTGTTTTGCAGAACACTAAAAAAACAGGGGATTAATGGCTGAATAGTTTGAAGACGCACTACCTTATCGAACGGTTTACGATCCATATCTTCTTTTGGTATTATACGTGCCACTCTTTCAATAAAGGGCCTTCCTTGCCAGTGATAGGATCGGTTTTCGGAATCGGCACCTTGCTAATTTCCTCTAATACTTCAGGACGTTCATTTTCTTTCCCGTATTTAGTGTTATAGTCCATCCCATCAGGATAAGCTCCCACGACAGAAAAGTCAGAGCTGGCTCTATGGCGTTTATGGCCGGTGCCGGCTGGAAGAACAATCACATCACCTGACTGAACATGAATCTCCCTACCTGTCTCACCGCCAATCATAAGGGTGGCTTCACCACTAATTACCCCAAGTACCTCATGTGAATTACTGTGATAATGGTGATAGTCAAATACCCCATTTGTCCAGCTATTTAGCCATTGATTTTTGTTAAATAGGCTTTCCATAGTTGATTCAGGGTTGTCTACAGCTTGATCATATAGAATGACTGGTAATTCTGGATTATTAGGTATCCTACCATCATCCTCGAAGAAAAAAGTTTGATACTGATCCATTTGTACTCCTCCTCCTGTATTCACAAAATTCCCTTTTTAGATGAGGATAAACAAGTCAACCTGGATTTATGGTGGGTTCTCGGAAATTCTCATGTTTTTTCTAAACTAGTATCTGCCCAACTGCGACTATGGCCGTTTATAAAGACAGGGCATGAACATACAATAATAAATAATAACTTGGTCCATGTGACGATCTCGAACAGCTGCCATGATTTTTCAGGATTAGCGACAATACCAGCCCTCAAGAGCAAAAGAATGACTGCGAATAAGGGGGTATAGGAAGGATGATTGTAAAATTTCGTTTAAAAGTACAGAAACAAGGTAATTTTATAGAATAATAAATTCCTTTTAAACAGTGAAGTATCCATGCTATAATGCACAAAAATATAAATTTATCTTTATAAATATACAAAAATAACCAGGGAGGGAGACCTTATGAGAGAAGTAACTTTACTTGATATATTTGAGCACCGCATTGCTCAAAAATATTTAAATCGTTCTGGCTTAGCGCATGCAATTGCCGTCGCTTACCATGCCTTTCATTTAGCGAAAGAACAGAATATCGATGTGGATTCTGCAGCAAAAGCAGGTCTGCTCCATGACATTGGACATTTTACTTGGTACCGTAATGGTAAATGGGATTATGATTTATATAGAAAAAACGAT
>JAZUQD010000168.1:0-6762 GCA_045605505.1 Pradoshia sp. | reverse complement strand
GTTATATTCAAGTAAGAATTACTGCTGATACGTATGTGCTAAAGAGTGGGGAAACCCACTCTTTCGTTTGTATTAGGATGATATTCAGTCGTTTACATAGACGTAAAGGAGTGAAAGCATGAGCAAGAAAGTCACTGAGATAGTCGAGGAAATGGCTGCCCCGATCCTCGAAGAATTAAACCTCGAGCTCGTAGAAGTAGAGTATGTAAAAGAGGGCAGAAACTGGTTCCTTAGAGTGTATATCGATAAGGAAGACGGTGTAGATATTGAAGAATGCGGCATTGTTTCTGAAAGATTGAGTGAAAAGCTTGATGAAAAAGATCCCATCTCCAACAACTACTTCCTGGAGGTCTCTTCTCCGGGTGCTGAACGTCCACTTAAAAAAGACAGTGATTTTACGAAGGCAGTCGGTAAAAATGTACATATTAAAACATATGAACCGATTGATAATGAAAAAGAGTTTGAAGGTATCTTAAAAGATTTCACTGGCGACACCGTTAGTATTGAAATTAAAATTAAAACACGCAAAAAGGAAATAACGATTCCTTATGACAAGATTGCCAAGGCAAGATTAGCTATTAGTTTTTCATAAGGGTTACAGTTTGTTAGGAGGGGATTAGTAAAATGAGTAATGAATTACTCGATGCACTGACCATTTTAGAAAAGGAAAAGGGAATCTCCAGGGATGTACTTGTAGAAGCCATTGAAGCAGCTCTTGTATCAGCCTATAAGAGAAATTTCAACCAAGCACAAAATGTACGTGTAGATTTTAATTTGGTGAATGGCTCCATGCGAGTATTTGCACGTAAAGAAATTGTTGATGAAGTTTTTGATTCCCGCCTTGAAATTTCATTGGAAGAAGCAAAAAGTATCAACCCAAATTATGAAGTAGAAGATGTCCTTGAGCTTGAAGTTACACCGAAAAACTTTGGCCGTATCGCAGCTCAAACAGCTAAACAAGTAGTAACACAACGTGTTCGTGAAGCTGAGAGAGGCATTGTATACAACGAGTTTATTGATCGTGAAGAAGATATAATGACTGGTATTGTCCAACGCCGTGATTCAAAATATATTTATGTGGCTCTTGGCAAAACAGAAGCATTGCTTCCAGCGAATGAACAAATGCCGAATGAATCATATCAACCACATGAACGCTATAAGGTATTCCTGACGAAAGTAGAAAAAACATCAAAAGGACCTCAAATTTTTGTGTCTCGTACGCATCCAGGCCTTTTGAAAAGATTATTTGAACTGGAAGTGCCTGAGATTTTTGACGGCACAGTGGAAATTAAATCTGTGGCTCGTGAAGCGGGAGACCGCTCTAAAATATCAGTTTACTCCGATAATCCAGAGGTCGATCCGGTTGGTGCATGCGTAGGTCCTAAAGGGCAACGTGTCCAAGCAATCGTGAACGAACTAAAAGGTGAGAAAATCGATATCGTAAAATGGTCTGAAGATCCGGTTGTTTTCGTAGCCAATGCTTTAAGTCCTTCAAAAGTACTTGAAGTTATTGTGAATGAAGAAGAAAAAGCAACCACGGTCATTGTACCTGATTATCAACTTTCTTTAGCGATTGGTAAACGCGGACAGAACGCTCGGCTTGCTGCAAAGCTTACTGGGTGGAAGATTGATATTAAGAGTGAAACAGATGCGCGTGAAGCAGGGATTTATCCTGTTAATCGCTTAGCTGATAACGAAGATGAAGAAGAACTCGAGTTTACAGGTTTTACATTCGGACTCGATGATGAAAGAGAAGAATGATTCCATTGGTGAGGTGATGATGGTGAACAACCGAAAGAAAGTACCGCTGAGAAAATGTATCGGCACCGGTGAAATGAAACCAAAAAAGGAAATGATCCGGATTGTTCGCTCCAAGGAAGGAGAGGTTTCAATAGATCCAACCGGTAAGAAATCAGGCCGGGGAGCCTATTTAAGCCTATCTGAGGAAGCCATTAAAGCTGCCAAAAAGAAGAACAGCCTATCAAATCATCTGGAGGCAGATATTGATTCTTCTATATATGAAGAACTTTTAATGCTGGCTGCTAAGGAGAACAAATCACGACCATGATACAAAAACAATGGATGTCCCTATTGGGACTCGCATATCGAGCGAGAAAAGTTATTTCCGGGGAAGAATTGGTTATAAAAGAAATACGCTCTCGTCGAGCGAAAATAGTTTTATTATCAAAAGACGCTTCTTTAAATACGGAAAAGAAAATCACCGACAAATGTCATTTTTACAAAGTACCGATTATCAGAGTTGAAAACCGTACTATGCTTGGAGAAGCAATAGGCAAGGATTCAAGAGTGGTAGTTGCTGTACAAGATGATGGATTTGCAAAGAAATTAATCTCCTTGCTCGATTAACTAATTCGGGGGTGAAGGAATGGGTAAAGTACGTGTATATGAATATGCGAAGAAGAACAATGTTTCTAGTAAAGTGGTAATTAATAAACTTAAAGATATGGGTATCGAAGTCAATAATCATATGACGGCTCTTGAGGATCAATCAGTAGAGAAATTAGAAAAACTGTTTAATCCAAAATCAGAGAAGGCAGATACGGGGAAAGTCCAAAATACCAACCAAACTAGAACTAGTCAAAATCAGAACCAGAACCAAAACCGAGGAACTATAAACGGGCAACAAAGCAATCAAGCAAATACTAATCAACAAAGAGGCGGCCAGCAAACTTCTAGGCCAGCTCAAAATACTGCAAGACCTAAACCTGGTGTCACTGGAACGAAGGATACGCAGGTCACTAAACAAAATACAAAGAATAAACCGGCATCTAAGGGTAATGAAGGGAAAAAAAGCGTGCAAGATAATCAAAAAAGAGGTAACTTCAAAAATAACCGAAATAAAAAAAATAACCAACGTCATCAAAGTAAATCAACATATCAACCGGTACCAAGAAAAGAAAGAGAATTACCGGAGAAAATTACGTTTACTGAATCTCTGTCAGTACAGGAATTAAGTAAAAAACTTCACCGTGAACCAAGTGAAATCATTAAGAAGTTATTTATGCTTGGAGTCATGGCAACAATTAACCAAGTATTAGAAAAAGATGCAATTGAACTTATTTGTGCTGATTATGGCGTAGAAGTAGAAGAAATTATTAAGATTGATGTGACAGATCTTGAAGCTGTTATCGCTGATGATGAAAATCCAGACGAGAATACAGTGGAAAGACCGGCTGTAGTTACTATTATGGGTCACGTTGACCATGGTAAAACAACTTTGCTGGATGCAATCCGAAATACGAAAGTCACTGAAGGCGAAGCGGGTGGAATCACGCAGCATATCGGTGCTTATCAAGTAGAGGTTGATGGAAAGAAAATCACATTCCTGGATACACCAGGGCATGCTGCTTTCACAACCATGCGTGCACGTGGTGCGCAAGTAACGGATATTACAATTATCGTTGTAGCTGCTGATGATGGTGTAATGCCACAAACAGTTGAAGCGATTAACCATGCTAAAGCAGCAGAAGTACCAATCATTGTTGCAGTTAACAAGATGGACAAAGAAGGAGCTAATCCTGAACGCGTAAAACAGGAATTGGTTGAAAATGGCCTAGTACCTGAAGAGTGGGGCGGGGATACTATCTTTGTACCAATGTCTGCGAAAAAAGGCGAAGGAATCGATACATTGCTTGAAATGATTTTACTTGTAAGTGAAGTAAATGAATATAAAGCAAATCCTGCCCGTAAAGCAATTGGTACTGTTATTGAAGCGGAATTGGATAAAGGACGTGGGTCTGTCGCTACTTTGCTTGTCCAAAACGGAACACTTCGTATAGGGGATCCAATCGTTGTTGGTGACACTTTTGGTAAAGTACGTGCGATGGTAAATGATTTGGGTCGTCGTGTAAAAGAAGCGGGTCCATCCACTCCAATAGAAATTACTGGATTAAACGATGTGCCTCAAGCAGGAGATCGCTTCGTTGTATTTGAAGATGAAAAAACAGCACGTCAGGTTGGGGAAGCTCGTGCTCAAAAACAAATTTTAGCTTCACGTAATGAGAGTTCCCGTGTAACTCTTGAAAACTTGTTTGATCAATTAAAACAAGGGGAAGTAAAAGAAATAAATATCATTGTAAAAGGTGATGTTCAAGGTTCTGTTGAAGCAGTAGCAGCTTCCTTGCAAAAGATTGAGGTTGAAGGCGTAAAAGTTAAAATTATCCATGCAGGAGTAGGTGCGATCACTGAATCTGATATCATTTTAGCTACGGCCTCCAATGCGATTGTCATTGGCTTTAACGTACGTCCGGATGTCAATGCTAAACGTGCTGCTGAAGCAGAAAAAGTAGATGTGCGTCTTCACAGAATTATTTATAAAGCGATTGAAGAAATTGAAGCGGCGATGAAAGGAATGCTTGATCCTGAATACGAAGAAAAAGTAATCGGGCAGGCTGAAGTTCGTCAAACAATTAAAATCTCTAAAATTGGAACAATTGCCGGAAGTTATGTAACAGACGGTAAGATTACACGTAACAGTGGAATCCGTCTGATTCGAGAAGGCATTGTTATTTTTGAAGGTGAACTGGTTACACTAAAACGCTTCAAAGATGATGTGAAAGAGGTAGCTCAAGGTTACGAATGTGGAATAACAATCAAAAACTTTAACGATATTAAAGAAGGCGATGTTATCGAAGCATACGTAATGGAGGAAATTAAAAGAGCATGATTGCTTCAGCAGAATGTGAATGTTTAATTCCGAATGCTCAATCCTTAAAGGATAAAAGAGCAGTTCTGCAGCGCATCATGACTCGTTTAAAACAAAAATTTAATGTCTCTGTCGCTGAAGTTGATTATCAGGATAGGTGGCAACATACGGTGATTGCTATTGTGGTTGTCTCCTCTTCCAAAATCGCGGCTGAAAAGGAGCTGCAGAAGGCATTGGCTTTCCTTGATTCCTTTCCTGAAATGGAAAGGAATTCAACCAATCTAGAATGGCTTTAAAAAGAGGTGAGAATCATGAGCATTAGATCTACACGTGTGGGAGAACAAATGAAAAAAGAGCTAAGTGAGATTATTGGCAGAAAAATTAAAGATCCACGCGTAGGATTTGTGACTGTAACAGATGTTGAAGTATCTGGTGACCTGCAGCAGGCAAAAGTCTATATTTCTGTTCTTGGTGATGCTGAGAAAAGAGAGGATACACTAAAAGGCCTTGCTAAAGCAAAAGGATTTATTCGTTCTGAGCTGGGTCAACGTATTCGCCTGAGAAAAACACCAGAAATTATTTTTGAATTTGATGAATCCATTGATTATGGAAATAGAATTGAAAATCTGTTGCATCAAATTCATTCAGAAGATAAAGATAAACAGGAAGAATAGAGGCAAGGATAGACGTAATGTCTATCCCCTTTTTATATTAAAAATACTATGAGAACTTAGGTGATAGGGATGGATCAGTTAAATGGAATCCTGATTCTCAATAAACCGGCAGGATATACGTCGCATGACTGTATTATAAAAGTAAGAAAAATACTGAAAATGAAAAAAGTCGGGCATACCGGAACCTTAGATCCGGATGTGACCGGAGTATTACCTATATGTCTGGGAAAGGCAACCAGAGTTGCAGAGTACATAACGGATGCAGGTAAAGAATACATAGGTGAAGTGACCATCGGCTGGTCAACCACCACGGAAGACTCTTCTGGTGATATAGTCAATCAGAAGAAAATTGATAGACCAATTAAACGAACTGAGATTATCAGTATTTTAAACTCACTCACAGGAACGATTGTTCAGACGCCTCCTATTTACTCGGCAGTCAAAGTAAATGGAAAGAGGTTGTATGAGTATGCGTTAAAGGGGCAGGAAGTAGAGATTCCATCACGTAAAGTAACCATTTATGAAATTGAGCTATTAGACGACAGAGAGATCTTTGAAGGCGATTCCATTACGTTTTCTTTTCGAGTGTCCTGTGGCAAAGGAACGTATATCAGAACCCTTTCTTGTATGATAGGAGATCAATTAGGCTATCCTGCTCATATGTCTAAGCTCATAAGATCGCGATCAGCCGCTTTTACCTTAAAGGATGCTATAACCCTGGAGCAGCTAGCTGAGCATGCGGAGGAGGGTACAGTCAACGAGGTGCTGAAGCCCATTGAAGAGGGTGTTCCCAACCTGCCATCTTTAGAAGTGTCAAGGGAGGCTTCTGAAAAGGTTCAGAACGGTGCCGTTTTATCAGCTGACTATTTATCTGCAGGGAATATAGAAAGCCCGTTTGCCGTATTTAATGATAAGCAAGAGTTAATAGCTATTTATCAACACCATCCTGAGAAAAAAGGATTGTGTAAACCGGTTAAAGTTATTCCAATTATATAGTATGATAATGATGGAGATTGAAATTAGAGGGGAATAAAGATGAAAATAATCAATATTGCACATCCCCATGATTATCATAGGGGAGACTTTCCGCCACTAGCAGCTGCTCTTGGCTATTTTGATGGTGTTCATATCGGCCATCAAAAGGTGATTGAGACAGCTAAAAAAATTGGTGAAGAAAAAGGGTTGGCGTCAGCGGTGATGACATTTGATCCTCATCCATCTGTCGTTTTGAATAAACATATTAAGCATGTTAGACTATTAACTCCTTTACAGGATAAAATCGATTTAATGGAGAATATGGGAGTGGATTATCTTTTTATTGTCCAATTTACTCCGGATTTTTCTCGTCTTTCACCACAACAGTTTGTCGATGATTATTTACTATCACTCAATATTAAACATGTGGTTGCCGGTTTTGATTAT
>JAZUQD010000167.1:0-7703 GCA_045605505.1 Pradoshia sp. | reverse complement strand
CTATCTTCTTTGTTCTTTTACTTGATATTCATATTGACCAACCAATAATTCAATAATATGCTCAAACATTCGATCTCTTTTAATGCGGCCATTTGAGAAGATGCCTACTGCTCCTTCTGACTTTCGGATATCCTGTTTCTTGGTATATTCATCCATCACTGGTCCAAGCTCTCTACCTGAATATAGCTCATCAGCTATTTCATCAGGCAATTTAATTCGTGCGCCTCCACTTACAAAACTTTTATTCTCTTTTGTGACAAGAGCACCCCAATTGCAAATAAACAACCCATATGGAGTTTTCACCACTCCACCTTCAAGTCCCAGTCCAAAATCCGCCTGTGTTTCTCTCATGGCATTTTTGGCCCTATTTAGTGCACCCTCTATCGTTTCTTCATCTGAAAAGGGCTGCTCACTTACTTCAGATGGTACTTCGATGGAAATAAGCTCAGCTGATAATTCCCGGCCAGCTAATTCTCCAGCTTTTATTTTCGCCGGATTTTTAGTGCCAATCGCAATTTTAACCATATAAATCTGCAATCCTCCCTTAAAAAAGAAGGCAGATGGTTGCCTCTGCCTTCTCTTTCGAACCTTTTATTAACCGTTTTGTTTGATTGTTTCAACCGTTGTTTTATCACAACTCTTAACTAATTTAACCATTAGTTCCTTAGCTGCGGCATAGTCATCTACATGCAAAATAGATGCATGAGTATGAATATAGCGTGAACATACACCTATAACAGCACTTGGTATACCACGATTTGTAATATGTACTTGCCCTGCATCTGTTCCACCGTTCGGAGCTACAAAATATTGATAGGGGATTTGGTTGGATTCAGCGGTATCCAATATAAATTCTCTCATCCCTTTATGCATAACCATGGTGCGGTCATAGATTCTCAGTAATGGGCCTTTTCCAAGATAGCCAAAAACAGATTTGTTGCCTGACATATCATTGGCAGGGCTGGCATCACATGCAAAGAAAATATCTGGATCAATCATAGTTGCTGAAGTTCCGGCGCCACGTGTACCAACTTCCTCCATGACGGTTGCACCGCTGTAGAGTATATTAGGTAACGTCTCATTTTGAAGCTCCTCTAGTAATTCGATTGCCAATCCACATCCATACCGATTATCCCATGCTTTGGCAAGGATTTTTTTAGGATTCGCCATCGGAGTGAATTTACTGTACGGAATAATTTGCTGACCCGGTCTCACTCCCATTGCGAGTGCATCCTCTTTATCGTCTGCACCAATATCAATCAGCATATTACCAATTTCCATCGGTTTGGATCTTTGAGCATCACTCAGCAAATGCGGCGGGATTGAACTGACCACTCCAATAATAGGTCCTGATTCTGTATATACCTCTACTCTTTGAGCCAGTAAAACCTGCCCCCACCAACCGCCGAGAGTTTGAAAACGCAGCAAACCTTCAGGAGTAATAGATGTCACCATAAACCCAACTTCATCCATATGTCCCGCTACCATAATTTTTGGTCCTTGTTCATCTCCGCGTTTAACTCCAAAGATACTGCCAAGGCCATCCTGGATGATTTCACTTGTGTATTTCGATAATTCCTTTTTCATAAAGGCTCGTACTTCATGTTCAAATCCAGGTGCTCCCGGAAGTTCGGTAAGAGTTTTAAATAAATCTAAAGTAGACTGCTTCATATATGGATCCCCTTTACCCTATTATTTTCATTTATATATATTCCATTCTACAAAACCGTACTACTAAATACCATAGAGAGGGTTGTACCTGGCTAAAAGATAGCATCATTTATGCTTAAAATGTATAATGAATGGGAATAGATTAACCAAGCAAAAATGTAAGATCAAAGCTATTACCGATTTGATTGGAGGAATATAAATGAATTGGAAAACATTTATTTCAGGTGTTGCAGCCGGTTTTGCAGCTGGTTATGTCGTTAAGGAATTAACAAATCAAAGCAATATGGCTTCGCCTGAAAAGATTTTGTCTACTATTAAAAGTACGCTTGGTCAGGACGGAGAAACAATTAGAGGTTCCTGGATTATGATGAAACCTGAAAAGTATACAAAAAACGAATTAGAATATGATGTATACAAAGGTGGACTTACGAAGCAAGAAGGTATTGATTCTACACAGTATGAATTTATAGCTGATGCTACAACAGGTACGATCATTGATTTTTATGAACAAGTTAGATAAAAGGACAAAAATACCCCGCTTCCATTCAACCGAATGAAAGCGAGGTATTTTTTTAACGATTTCGCTTGCGTTTTACTTTTTCTACGATTTCTTTTCCGGTGATATCCCATTTGATTGCACGGTACATATAATCATGATAAAAAGTGAACCAGGCTTGATTTTGAATCCCTTGTTTAATCCATTTCTCTTTAGCAAAAATAGAGTCCATCGGATAATCATCATAAGCTAAAACCCATAGAGGGTTCTGATGAGCATGAGTCGGCATAAGATCGCCCATGTGAATCAATTGCTCATTCCCATCCTCAAACACGATAATACTATGGCCATCGCTATGTCCGCCTGTATGGATCATCCGCAGCCCTTCTGTGATCTGTACTTCCTTTTCAAATGGTTGGACTTGAGAAACAATCGGCTTCCAGTTTTCTTCCCAGTACGTATTACGAGAACGTATATTGGGATTTTTCATTTCATCCCATTCAATTGTTGACGTATAGATCATGGCATTGGAAAATAAACTGACCAATTGGCCATCCTGTAAACCGGTCAAGCCACCTGCATGATCAAAATGCATATGAGTCATCAAAATGGCATCGATATCCTCGTAAGTCATTCCAAGAATATTCAAGGATTCTTCAAGCTTAGACTCTTCAGTGACACCATAATTCCTAATTTGTTTGTCTGTTAGTTTTCCTTTTCCAAGACCGGCTTCAATTAAGTAATTTTTATGTTCTGTCTGCACTAAGATGGGGTCTGTCCTTAACTCTATTTGATTTAAATCATTAACAGGATAACGTCTTGACCACAATGGTTTGGGAACCACTCCAAACATGGCTCCACCATCCATATGTGTATCTCCGCCATTTAACCACGTTAATGTAAACTTACCAAATCGTAAAGTCTCCAAACCCTTAGCCCCCTTAATTATTATGACTGGACAGATCTTACTTACATGGTACCTGTCGTTACACGATTAATAGGATACTTCACAACGGTAGATTGGATTACCTTTTGCCGAAAATTTCTGTTCATACTCCGTCATGATATTGCCTTCCATATCGCTATTGTGTAAATCCAGACTAACCTCATTTAATGTCATTCCATATTGAGAAAAGCTTACAAGAGAATATTCGAATAATCCTCTGTTATCTGTCTTAAAATGAATTTCGCCATGTTCAGGTAAAATTCCTTTATAAAGATCAAGGAATGTCTTATACGTTAATCTTCTCTTCGCATGACGTTTCTTCGGCCATGGATCAGAGAAATTCAAATAAACACGAGAAACTTCCCCCTCCTCGAAAATATCTGGAAGTTCTTGCGCGTTCACATTCAGCAGTTTCACATTCGGAAGATTAGATTCTAACAATCGGTCAAGCGCCGTTACAATGACACGCTCTGCCAATTCAATCCCAATATAATTAATATTTGGATTTTGTGCTGCCATGCCATTTATAAATTGCCCTTTACCAGTACCTACTTCTATATGAATGGGATTATTATTCCCAAATACCTCATTCCAAGAACCCTTTTTTGTAGCTGGCTCCTGAATGCAATAATAAGGATTGGCCATAAGCTTATCCTTAGCCCATGGTTTATAACGTTGTCTCAATTTCGTGCACCTCCGCTAAAATACGTAAAAAAAGAGTAGCATAACATTTTATAAAATACCACTCTTCTTTTAAACAAAATAAAAACCGGCCTATGCCGGTTAACCTATGAATAAATTTTGTTAAACCTTCACAACCTAAAAATGAATATGAAGAGAAGGGTTGTGGATAATTTGCCTTTATCACAAAATCATCATTGGATGTTAGTAAAAGATATTTTAAATAATCATCAAGAGGATTGCTGCGGTTCACAATCTGAATGCGAACAGCTGGAGAGAACCGTTAAGTCTCTAATGATTCAATCCGGACTTGATGAAAATACAAAAAACGTCCTTGATGAAATCTACCAGTACAGCCAAAGCGGCATCCATGCCGCAAACCTGGAAAGTCATATAGAAGCACATCAGCAACAACTCTCAGGTTGGGTTCATGATATTGATCAATATTCCTGAGCAAATTTCAAATATTCGATATACCGGTTCATTTCATGCAACCGGTTTTTTCGTTTATGTAAAACGATATTTTGAATAGTCTGCGCCAGTACATACCATTTCATTCTTAGTTTAAGGTCTGCAGTGAGTTGCAATCCGTATTTGGAAAGCCACTCCATCCAATTCTCCTGTTTCACATAAGAATACAAAAGCATACCAATATCCATGGCTGGATCTGCAATGATTGCGCCATCCCAATCAATCAAATATAACTCCCCCTTGTCGTTTAAGAGGATATTATTATGATTAATATCACCATGGCATACAACTTGCTGCTCGTTGTTGACTTCCTGTATATGTTTTTCCATAAACTCAATTGTATTTTGAATACTTGGATGATCTCCTAATTCCTTATCAAGGGAGTTTTTTACGGAATTTAGGATTTGTGTAGGCGTTTGGGCTGTTTTACCGAGGCGCTCGAGCATGTTTAATAAAGGTTTGGATAGATGGATTTTCTGAAGTAATTCAGCTACAGCCTCTTCACTCATTTCAGTCGGGAGTAATTCCCTTCCATTCATCCATTCCTGAGCAGTAATCACATCTCCATTTTCAAGCCTCTTGGTCCAAATCAGTTTTGGTACTATTCCTTCAGCTGAAAGTACAGCTAAGAAAGGAGATGAATTCCTTTTTAAAAATAACTTTTGTTCATCATGCCTGGCAACAAACGCTTCACCTGTTGCCCCTCCAGCAGAGGTTATCTCCCACTCTCGCCCTAAATAATCCATGGTATTCACCTTCAATAATCTTTTCTTTTTCTGGCACAGTTTTATATAAAAATAAAAAAGACAGCCATTGACTGCTTTTCTCCAATAGCCATCTTCTTAAATTTTAGTAGGTTTGGGATACATTCGTCAAGTGTTCCTGTCCATTATTCCTGAACAAATACATAAGTTCGCAATGGTTCAAGGGTATATTCTCTTACGCTATCCCCGATGATCCTGTCTCCTTGCTCATTATCACAGCTATCACAGAGAATATCCCATTCGATATCACCAGGTAGTGTAATCGTTGTTTCTGATTCAGCATGATGGAAAATAACCAATATATTTTTCCACTTTCCATAATCTCCGACATTCTCATACATCAGCGTATGGCAATTTGTACTAATATCCACCATTTTTGTATGGCGCTCTAATTCTTCGCGTGTTCGGAAGCGAAATGCACCATGACTTTTCCGAATCTGTATTAAACATTTTAAATAAGTAATCGTTTCATCATACTCTTCTCTTAGTTCCCAATTTAATTCATTAATCCAATCGGGTGAACAGTAACTATTTTCGATACCATGCTTAGTTCTAAAGAACTCCTGTCCGCTATGCAAAAAGGGGATTCCTTGAGAAAGCAAAACAATACTCGTCGCAAACCGATGACGCCGCTGTCTGATTTCATTTGATTCTATACCATTGGCCAGCTGGAGTCGGTCCCATAACGTGTGATTATCATGAGATTCCACATAATTGACGGATTGTGTAGGCATTAATGGATATTCAGAGCTTTTATTGGTTACAAGCTGAAAGAAGTCACTTGGCTCAACTTTTTTACCGGAAATGTAGCCCACATCTTTTAAATCAAAATTACTTCCTTTAATGGTATCTCTAAAACGGTCATTGAAAAATCCTATTCCTCTTAATTTTGAAGCATTGGCAATCGTTGATTTTTGTTCAGCTGGAAGCGCAGTATGTAAATCCCAGCCTTCACCCAAAAGGATTGCATCCGGTTTAACTTCCCTGACAACCTGTTCGATTTCTTTCATGGTGTCGATGTCAATTAAACCCATTAAATCAAAGCGGAATCCATCTACCTGGAAATATTCCAACCAGTATTTCACAGAAGAAACAATGAATTTACGCACCATAAACCTTTCTGAAGCCACATCATTTCCACAACCACTGCCATTTGCAGGCATTCCGTTTGCATCATAACGGAAATAGTAGCCTGGAACTATTTTTTCGAAATTAGATAATTCTTTTTCGAACATATGATTATATACAACATCCAAAATGACACCAAGACCATTTTTATGGAGACTTTTAATCAGTGCCTTTAATTCCTCGATTCGATTGAATGGCAGATGCGGATTAGTACTGTAAATCCCTACCGGTGAATTAAAGTGACGGGGATTATAGCCCCAGTTATACTCCTTACCAATGATAGTCTCATCCATACCAGAGAAATCATTAACTGGTAAAAGTTCAATATGAGTCACTCCAAGTTCTTTCAAATAACTAATCCCGGTTGAATACCCTTTATTTGTTTTCGTATTTTCCTCAGTAAACGCTAAGAATTTCCCTTTAGCATTCATCCCGCTATTTTGATGATGAGAAAAGTCACGTACATGCGTTTCATAGATGATTGCATCCACATGGCTTTCTAAAGGTGTAATCTGATAGGAATGTCTTTCAATCTGTTCCGGGTCTATAATGGCACTGTATTGGCCATTTACAGATACAGCTTTTGAATAAGGATCGGTTGCCTCTCTCCAAATGTGATTGACACGCACGAGATAGGTATAAAAATAGTCCTTTAAGTCATTATGAATGGTTAGTGACCATACACCGCGGTCACCGCGCTGCATAGATACTGTCCCTTTTTCTGCACCAAAATCATTGATTAGCTTCACCTTTACATTTGTAGCTGTCGGTGCCCAAAGTTTAAAAACCGTCTTTTCTTTTGTATAGAAAGCCCCTAAATCATCTCCATCATATTGATAATATTCATCAAATTCCGGGGTTCTGATTACAGCCCCCGTACGGAGGCTAAAAGCCATGCCTTTATCGTCCTCTATTTGATACTCTTCACCGAGCGGTATTTCAAAAGGAGCATTACATACATATTTTATGTAATGCTCTATTTTAATGACTTCCTCAACTTGTAATGCCCCAATTTTCTGACCTTCGAAATAGATAGTAAATACGGGAGTTTCGTTATTGCGATAATTTAGTGGAATTAATATCGTAATCCGATTTAATGCGTCCAAAAAAGCTGAAAACCTATCTGAATACACAATGTTCACTCTCCTATAGCTGCAATATTTACTTTGTGATGATGCATATCAACGATTATCTCGTTATTGCCAATATAATCGCCGTCTGCATGGATAGGTGCTGGTTTGTCAGATGAAAGTTTAATTTGTTTCCCTTTCAACTCCTGTACTCCTCTTATTTTTAAATGGCCGCCCCATAATACCGTCACGAACATCGAAATAAGTTTTATCTTGGAAATATTATGTACGATTATAATATGAAAAAGCCCGTCATCTGGTTTCGAGTTTGGTGTAATCTTTATCCCGCCTCCGAAATAGGGCTGATTGGATATCGTAACAAGCCAAACATTAGTGAAAGTCAGGTCCTTGCCATCTAATGAAAGAGAAACATTAGATGGTTTATAGGTTAACCATTTAAAGAAAAAGAAATATAA
>JAZUQD010000166.1:0-4375 GCA_045605505.1 Pradoshia sp. | reverse complement strand
CAGGTTTGTTAACATCCCAATAATAGCGGTAATGATCATCCCATAAAAAATTCCACCCTTAATGCCTTTAACTAAAAAGATAACCGTAATCAATAAGCCTACAATGGCCAATAATGTATTTCCATCAGTGAAATCACCGATCCCAATTAAAGTTGCATCGTTATTGACAATAATTCCTGCGTTTTTCATACCAACAAAAGTTATGAACAATCCAATACCAGCACCTACTGCATATTTTAATTCTGCAGGGATCGCATTAATAATAGTTTCTCTTAATCCCGTCAAGGTTAATATGGCAAAAATAAATCCAGAAGCTAAAACACCTGCCAAAGCTGTTTGCCAAGGGATACCAAATGTCAAAATAACTGTATACGCAAAGAAAGCGTTAAGTCCCATACCTGGAGCAAGCGCAATTGGGTATTTTGCGATAAGCCCCATAAATATAGAACCGACAGCAGCCGCAAGAGCTGTAGCAACAAATACCGCACCATGATCCATTCTCATCGAATCGGGGAGATCTGGTACATCTGCCAAAGATAATTGCAGTGGATTAACCACTAAAATATACGCCATTGCCAGAAAGGTTGTAATGCCACCTATAATCTCTCGTTTGTAGTTGGTGCCAAGTTCATCAAACTGAAAGTACTTTTTCAACCTACTTCCTCTCCTTCTTTTCATACGCTTTCGTATAAGTTCCGGATAACCAAAAAGCCTCGAACGGATCCGTTCGAGGCTGACTAAAATACAAAGAATAGGCCAAAATATTGGCAGGTATCTTTAATATTCGTAGTCAAGCTATTAACGGTAGCTCGGTAGAAACTTATGGGCCATATCCCCATGATTATACGAATTGATATATTTATTAAAATATTAGGTCTTTTGTATTGTATCAAGAGAATGAAAGCAGGTCAATCAAAAGCGAACATTATCGAGAGATCATTAATTCTTTATTCGTATTTATTTCTACTGCTTTACTATAAAGTTAATCCTTGATTCGTTGCCCTTATCAAGTTTGTAGTTATAAGTAAGTTTATACAAACGTGAAGTTACGTGATTGGTATATATTACAACTATAAACCCCAATTATTGATATTGAATTCAGCAGGAACTAAGATATAATTATTTTATTATTTAAAGATTCAGACTCGTTTGCTTATCAATTACAGTACTTCTTTTTCTATCATATTTATGTACAAGTAAGAGTTTCATGCTTTGCTTAATGTGATTTCATTAGATGATCCTAAGTGAACAAGCTAACAATAGTCGATATAGATCTGTATGAATTGAGGAAACAACTTATGGATACCCATGATTTTATAAACGTGAAAATAGATAGACAGCAATTAGAATATGCAAAGAATATACAAAATTTATTATGCAAAAGATTAGATACTAAACTACCGCTAGAATATGAAATCCCCGATATTATTGTTGAACAAGCTATGTTTCTTTATATAGACACAATGGAGCGATATTATCGGCTAGAGGGTAAGGAATGGGAGGATTTTTACAAAACAATTAGTGGTGTCACAGATGTACCGAGAAAACTGGAAGATTTCAGAGAACAGAAGACTAAACCCTACCTTTAAAAGAAGGATAACCATTTGGCTATCCTTCTTTTTTTAATCTCTCACTAAAAACCTCTCTTGATTTTACACTAGAGGATAAAAGCCGTTTTTTATTCATCCAAGACTAAGATTAATCCACTCTCTGCGAATAATTCTTTCTCAGTCGATAGAATCCAATTCCACACTTCAAAAAAATAACCATATATAATATGAATAAAATAACCCAGCATATAGCAAATCCAACATACCCCGGATCATTGAATTCACCTTTAGTAAAATTCATAGTCAAAGGTATTACACATAACAGAAAAATACCCAGAAAAGGTACCATTTTATTCAAGAATATTCGTTTTACCATTTCCAACTTTGATTGATCATCATTGAAAATTTCTGTATCAATATCAGCAGTGTTACATGCTGACTTTCTAAAATAGCTGTATTCATTCAAATCCTGCATATATTCCCAACCATAGTCTGCATACATCTGCAAATAGCTTTGCTTGTCTTTAGCTGACTGTGGATTAAAATCCAATTTATACACTACATCTTCCGGCTCACATTTTTCAAAATAATAAAATCCCGGCAATGTAACCTTCACCAGTTTATATCCTTTACTATGTTTTTCGCGTAAAAAAATTTCTTCTTTCTCATATTCTGTTAACAAAAAATAGTGATATTCTCTTTCCAACTTATTTTCCACCACACACTCCTCCTCTACTGTTTTTATAAAGTCTCTCAATGCGTTTTATTTCAAGATCCAATATTTGTTGCCCTAATTCTGTAATAATATATAGCTTTCTTTTTTCATCTTCACGGACAAACATAATTAACCCGTCTTTCTCCATTTTTGACAAACTCCCATACATTGTTCCCGGACTAATTGTTATCTCACCGCCCGTCATTTCTTTCACCTTTTTACCGACGTTATAGCCATGCATTTCTTCCTGCAAGCAGAACAAGATATAAAATCCTGTTTCTGTCATTGGTATATAAATTCTTTTAATTTTGTCTCTCATACATCCTCCATTTTTCAAGTTCTATCATCACTAAATATTACAATCAAATATATCGTACCTCGATATATTTAGTATATCGCACCGCAATATACTCATCAACCTCTTTTTTCCATAAAAGGGTGATAACTGGTTAATAATTGGAGGTTTCCGACATAAAAAAAGACCCCCTTCTCACCCATATTCCGGGTAAAAAAGAGAGTCGTTTTTTAAGTTATAAAGTTATAGATGGGCATGCAGCTTTATTTCAAAATATCGCCACATCCGTTTTCACGTGGTTAGGAAGCTTATTCCCATTCAATCGTTGCAGGCGGCTTGGATGTAATATCATAGACAACGCGATTAATATGATCCACTTCATTAACGATACGTACAGAGATTTTCTCTAAAACATCCCATGGGATTCGCGCCCAGTCAGATGTCATACCGTCGATGGATGTTACGGCACGGATACCGATTGTGTAATCATATGTGCGGGCATCTCCCATTACTCCTACACTACGGATATCAGGAAGTACAGTGAAGTATTGCCATATATCACGATCTAAACCAGCGTTTTTAATTTCTTCGCGAAGAATAGCATCCGATTCTCTCACAATTTCAAGCTTTTCTTCTGTTACTTCTCCCAGTACACGGATTCCAAGACCTGGGCCCGGGAAAGGCTGTCTCCAAACAATCTCATCTGGAATACCAAGTTCTGTACCAAGTGCACGTACTTCATCTTTGAATAGTGTATTCAAAGGCTCGATTAATTGGAATTGCATATCTTCCGGTAATCCACCTACATTGTGGTGAGATTTAATGGTTTGGGCAGTAGCCGTACCACTTTCGATAATATCCGTGTAAAGCGTACCTTGTGCAAGATAGTCGATTCCTTTAAGCTTGGTCGCTTCATCATCAAATACGTAAATAAATTCATTTCCAATGATTTTACGCTTTTGCTCTGGATCGCTGACTCCAGCTAATTTTTTCATAAAACGCTCTTTTGCGTCTACTTTAATAACATTCATATTAAAGCCTTCACTGAATGTCTTCATGACACCTTCAGCTTCATCTTTACGTAATAAACCATGATCCACGAAGATACATGTCAATTGATCGCCAATTGCTTTATGAATTAATACTGCTACAACAGAGGAATCTACTCCACCGCTTAACGCACACAGTACTTGTTTATCTCCAACTGTTTTGCGGATTTTATCCATTTCCATGTCAATAAAATTCGCCATGGACCAATCGCCTTTACATTTACAAGCTTCAAATACGAAGTTTTTCAATAAGTCGTTTCCATAAACAGAATGACGTACTTCCGGATGGAATTGAACGGCATATAATTGTCGGCTGTCATCACTCATCGCCGCGATTGGACATGATGGATTTGTTGCATCAATTTTGAAACCTTCCGGAGCTGTAACGACATGGTCACCATGGCTCATCCAGACGGTTTGTTCAGTAGGCAGTCCACTAAATAACAAGCTTTCATGGTTTAGCTTAATTTCCGCTTTTCCATATTCGCGCTTACTCGCACGTTCTACTTTTCCGCCAAAATGCTGAGTCATTAACTGCATACCATAGCATATTCCCATGACCGGAATTCCCATATCAAAAATTCGTTCATCACATGAAAAAGCTGTTGCATCATAAACACTGTTTGGTCCACCGGAGAAAATGATTCCCTTTGGATTTAGTTTCTGAATTTCTTCCACCGTTATCGTATGGGGATGAAGTTCACTGTAAACTCCAAATTCACGAATTCTCCTTGTGATTAATTGATTATATTGACTTCCAAAATCA
>JAZUQD010000165.1:0-2104 GCA_045605505.1 Pradoshia sp. | reverse complement strand
TCAACGTGCTCAATATAGCGGATATATGTGGCATTTGGCATGTGATGCAACGTGCCAAATGTAATTAGCTCGATGTTCTCTTCATCGTCAACATATTGGATATGCGTCTTTAGCCGTACCATGACCTCTATGGGTGCGTTGCTTTTTTACTCGGTCATTTAATGAATTCCCCCTGGAATTGATTATTTTACTCAATCATACAAGTATAAGGTAAAGAAAAACTCTCTGGCAACTTGTCCGAATCTTTTTTTCTAAAAAAAATCCCCTTGCTCTACTATCATAGACAGGGGATTGCTAGTCTTATTCAATTATAGGCTTTTATTTACCCAACCTAAAAGAATTTCGCGAATAAATTTGGCTGCGGCAATTTGCGTTTGTTCAGAGGAATCATACGCCGGAGCGACTTCTACAAGATCTGCTCCCACCACATTTACACCAGAGTTTGAAATAGCTGTAATGGCCTCAAGCATTTCTTTAGATGTAATACCGCCTGCTTCAGCAGTTCCCGTACCCGGTGCATGTGCTGGGTCAAGTACATCAATGTCAATGGTGACATAGACATTTCAGCCGGCAAGGGTGGGCAGCACTTTTTTTAATGGCTCAGCCACATCAAATTTATACATATGCATTCCGGAGTCCTTGGCAAATTGAAACTCCTCCCTCATACCTGAACGAATGCCGAAAGAATAGACATTCTCTGCACCAATCAAATTACAAATCTTCCGAATCGGTGTTGAATGGGAAAGCGGCTCGCCTTCATACTCTTCTCTCAAATCTGCATGAGCATCAAAATGGATAATAGCCAAATCCTCATACTTCTTATGAATTGCTTTTATAATCGGCCATGTAACGAGATGCTCGCCGCCCATGCCAAGCGGGAATTTCCCTTCCGCCAACAGGGTTTCAATGTACGCCTCTATCATATCAATGCTTTTTTGCGGATTTCCAAAAGGGAGCGGAATATCACCCGCATCAAAAAACTTAACAGACTCTAGATGTCGTTCGATATAAGGGCTGTATTCTTCCAAACCAAGGGATACTTCTCGTATACGCGCTGGGCCAAACCTGGATCCAGGACGGAAGCTAACTGTCCAATCCATTGGCATCCCATAGAGAACCGCCTCTGAATCTTTAAAATTGGGGTGACTTCCTATAAAAACTTTACCGGAATAGGCTTCATCAAATCTCATAATCTGCACTCCTTTAATCCTCATCTATATGTTAATTGTTCGTTTTATTTTAAAAGGTCAGCAACAAACTTAGGCAGTACAAAAGCTGCCTTATGAAGCTCCTTTGTGTAATATTTAGTATCCAATTCAATGAATCTCTCATCGCTAATCTCAAGAGGATGGTATTTTTTTGAACCTATTGTAAAGGTCCATAAACCGCTTGGATAGGTTGGGATGTTAGCGGTATATAGGCCTGTAATCGGAAAAATCTCCTTAACATCTTTAAAAACTGATCGAATTAAATCTGCTTTAAACCAAGGGTTATCTGTTTGTGCAACAAAGATGCCATCTTCCTTTAATGCCTGATAGATTCCTGCATAGAAGCCCTTCGTAAACAAATTCACGGCCGGTCCAACCGGCTCTGTAGAATCTACGATAATGACATCATAATTATTTTCACTTTTGGCAATATGCATAAATCCATCATCAACCAGCACTTCAACCCGATGATCGGACAGACTTCCTGCAATTTCTGGTAAAAACTGTTTTGAGTATTCAATGACTCTTCCATCAATCTCTACCAAAGTAGCTTTTTTTACATTCTCATGCTTAAGCACTTCACGGATTACGCCACCATCCCCGCCGCCTACAACGAGGACATGCTCTGGATTAGGGTGCGTATGCAGGGGAACGTGGGCTACCATCTCATGATAGACAAATTCATCTTTCACAGATGTCATCACCATATCATCAAGCAGCAGCATCTTACCCCACTCTTCTGTCTCTACAATATCCAGTTTTTGAAAATCTGTTTGCTCCGTATGCAAGGTACGACCTATCTTCATGGTGATTCCAAAATGATCTGTTTGCTTCTCCGTGAACCAAATACCCATGATGAACCTCTTTTCTTGTTTCAGTTTCAGCGGCCCAATTAG
>JAZUQD010000164.1:0-1879 GCA_045605505.1 Pradoshia sp. | reverse complement strand
TCAAAATAGAATCAGAGACAGAAGCAGATAAAGCAGCTGTATCCTTTGCAAGTTCTGACTGCTCTCCCTCGATCGCTTTCAATTCACCACTGATGGATTTTAAATCAGCTTTATAGGCAGTTGCTGTATCCTCATTAATGTCAGCATATTTTTCATCTTTCTCCTTGATAGGTTCAAAGTTTGCGACCTTTTTCTCCACATATTCATATTGCTTTTCAATTTCCGATTCTTTTAATAGTTTTTGATGATTTTTTTCGATGAGTTCTGCCCATTGGCTAGATTTATCGCTCTCCAATTCTTCTAGGTTTTTTTGGAGGTAATAATAATCATTGGCGTATCGTTCAAGGTCAACTTGAGAAGATAACATTCGTACTGATTTAGTAGGATTATTCAATCGATAATCAAACATACTGTTCCAAAAAGACATGGCAATTGGATAGAGAACGACAATTGCAATTAGTATAAGAGAAGGGATAATCATGGCATACCCTAATTGCCGTTCGGATAGCGAAAATTTCTTCTTCATATCTTTGCTCCTTTCAGGCTGATACTTTATAAGAGCTAAAAAAATAGGAGACAAGCTTTTGTGCCCATCTCCCTCCCATTGCTGTACCTATTAGGCTAGTTATCTATTCTTTCAGTGCAGCTTTCATTTTTGATTCCATATTTTCAATGGCCTGATCAACTGTAATATCCTTCGTTAATGCTTTGGAGATTTCAATTTGAAGAATATCTGATATTTCTTGATAGTTAGGAGTAACAGGCCTTGGTACTGCATTTTCCAATGTTTCAACAAAAGACTCTTCTTTAAAAACAGGAGCTGCTTCCTGCACGTCCTTGTCCTCATATAAAGCTTTTATGGTTGGCGCACGTCCGCCCTCCGTAGCAGAAATCTTTTGTCCATCTTTCCCCGTCATGAATTTCACAAATTCCCATGCTTCTTTTGGATGATCTGTATAGCGGTTAATCATGGCCATATAGCCCCCAAGTGTCGAGGCTGAGCCTGCATCACCTGCAGGCAAGGAAGTAAATGCAAAGCTGCCTGCTACCTTGGAAGTGCTCTTATCAGCAGCTGTTTTAGCCATATACGGCCAGTTGCGAGCGAATACAGTTTGACCTTCATTAAAGGCAGATTCAGTTTCCGTTTCGGAAAAAGTTAATATATTATTTGGCATGAAATCTGCATTTGCAATTTCGACCATTTTACTAAGTCCTTTTTTGGCCTCTGGGCTGTTAATGACAACTTCATTGTTTTCATCAATGATTTTGCCGCCGTAGGAAGCTATGAATTCCATGGCATTCACAACAATACCTTCATATTGCTTTGCTTGGAAGACAAAGCCGGAGCTTGTTCCTTCTTTACCGCTGCCTTCTTTAGCCATTTCTATTAACTCATCCCATGTTTTTGGGGGGTCGCTAACCAGATCCGTTCGATAAAATAAAATACCGGCATCAGAGTATTTAGGGAGAGCCCATTGCTTGCCCTCAAATTTTCCCGCTTCGACTGGACCGGGAAAGTAGTCCTCAAGATTGATTTTATCCTGATCGATGAAGCGATCTAATTCCATGGCATAGTTAGCCTGAGCGAACTCTGCCGGCCAAACAACATCTGCATCAAATACGTCGATTTCAGCGCTTTTACTACTGAATGCGGTTACATATTGATCGTGCTGTTGGGTAGAACTATTCGGCATTTCCTGATAGTTTACTTTGATATTGGGATGTTCTTTCTCGAATGCCTCTATCAGTTTTTCTGTACTGCCTGTCGTATCGGCTCCTCTGGCATATGTAATTTCGACTGTTTTTGAATCGTTCTCATCGGTAGAGGTTTCTTCGGTATCCGAACATGCTGTTAACGCAATCCCTAATAGAGCTGCAG
>JAZUQD010000163.1:0-1759 GCA_045605505.1 Pradoshia sp. | reverse complement strand
AGACTCATTAGGATTAATATTTACCATGCTAAATAGATTCAGAAAAAAAGAAATTAAATTCCCTTCACTTTTCCACCATCGACTAGTAATACTTGTCCGGTTACATAGGTATTAAGCATTGATAACAAAAATACTGCATAGTTAGCAAATTCCTCTGGTTCTCCGTATCGGCCAAGCGGAATTTGCTTTTGTGCATGTTCTTTTACCTCATCTATGGATATCCCCTGACGCTCGGCAGTTTTTTCATCCAAATAGGTTATCCTATCTGTGGATATAACACCAGGAGCAATCGTATTTATTAAGATATGGTCCTGAGCAAATTCAGATGCTAATGTCTTCGTTAAACCGGTAATACCAAGACGGAATGTATTAGATAATAGCAATCCCTGTATCGGTTCCTTAACAGAAATAGAAGCCATATTAAGAATCCTTCCACCCTGATCTTTCATATAAGGATACACTTCTCGAATCATTCGGACATAGCTTAATAAATTCAATTCAAATGAATTTTGCCAGTCTTCATCAGTTAAATCCATAAATGTTCCTGCCGGGGGTCCACCTGCATTATTGAGTAAAATATCAATTGTTCCAAACTCTTGCACCGTTTTCCTTACCAAGTGCTTAATTTGTTCAGGCTTTGTAATGTCAACTTCACAATAGACAACCTTACTGTTTTTGTTTAAAGGGATTAGTTCATTTGCCACTTTTTCTAACTTGCTTGCATTCCTGCCAGTTATCATTACATTTGCGCCCTCTTCCACTAACTTTTGCGCAATTGCCTTTCCCAAACCTTGACTAGATGCAACCACTAACGCGTTTTTTCCTGCTAATTTAAGATCCAATCGTACAACCTCCATTCTTATTCGGATATCTAATTTTCACATTTCGATCAATTGTTTGTCAAAAAACAGTTTGAATGGGTATAGAAGGGTATAATATCTTATTTCATCCTGATACTAAAGGATGGCGTTAAGCAGGAGGCAATGGAACTACTATGAAAAATTCTTGGGAATGTATTGTTATAGGTGGAGGTATTGCCGGGACTCAGGCGGCAATACAGATGGGCAGAAGCCAAATTAATTGTTTAGTTATTGATTCTAAGGAAGCAGGACGTTCTAATTTATGTAAGGATTATCGAAATATCATCGGATGGCCTGAAGGCATCAGTGGTGAGGATTTACGAAAAAAAGGACAGCAGCAAGCATCTGAAACAGGGGTTACATTCATTAAATCTGATGTAAAGCAAATTTCTAAAAGAGATGATGAATTTTTGGTAACGACTGATGGCGAAATGTATCAAACGAAGACTATTTTACTGGCTACAGGTATTACTGACCGGATACCCGATATCCCTAATATAAGAGAGTGCTTGGGCAGCACGATTTATATATGTACCGATTGTGATGGCTATGAAGCGTTGGATAAAAAAGTTATTGTGATGGGAGCTGGTGATGCAGGTGCCAGTCTTGCCCTATCATTATTGAATTGGACGGATGATGTGACCTACATCAATCATGAGAAAAAACCTGTCTCAATCGACATTTTATCTAAACTAAATGAACATCATATAAAGTACTTAGAGGAGGAAATAGAATCTGTGTCAAAAGAATCAGAGGACTTTTTTACAGGTGTTCAGTTAAAAAATGGAGAATTCCTGCAAGCTGATCGAGCTTTTATCGGCTTTGGCGGCAATAAAGTTCATACAGAATTGGCCAGTCAAATTGGTGTTCATATAGAGAATAACAGACATATTAAAGTG
>JAZUQD010000162.1:0-11480 GCA_045605505.1 Pradoshia sp. | reverse complement strand
CTTATCCATTAAAGCAAACCATGCCTTTGGTTCGGTGTACATAAATGCTTTTGTTTTTGTATAATTTTTAGAAGGGCCGCCTTCAATCATATAACTTGCGATCGTAAAAGGAGCTCCTGAAAAGCCAATAAGCGGTACGGATAATTGTTCTTCGGTCAATAATTTAATCGTGTCAAGAATATAAGGAACATCTTCTTCAGGATTTAATTCACCTAGCTTCTCGACATCGGCTAAAGATTGAATTGGATTATCAATCACCGGACCAATTCCTGATTTTATATCTACCTGTACACCAATTCCTGGTAGAGGAGACATAATATCTTTATATAGGATGGCTGCATCTACATTATATTGTTCGACCGGAAGTCGAGTAACATAGGCAGCTAATTCCGGTTGATGAGTAATTTCAAACAAGGAATATTTTTCTTTAATTTTTCGGTATTCAGGCTGAGATCTTCCTGCCTGTCTCATATACCACACCGGAGTATGATCCACCTTCTCTTTGTTTATTGCTTTTAGGAAGGTATCATTGAATTTTTCTCTCAAAGCCGCTCCACCCTTCTTTATTACTATATATTTTATATTTTTTTCCTGATTTACATCGTTTAGGCATCAATAACAACTATATCCTTTTGGCCTACCCTTGTATATAATCCTGAAAAATTGTCAAAAAATAGACTCAATTTCAACTCACTATAATCTTGCGAAATCTTCAAAGAAACGAATAAAGTTTACAAATTAATTTATAATGGGTAAAAGAAATGTTACAAATTAGAATAATTCTATTTACGAGTCCATTATACTAAAATATTTAATTAGGGGGCAAACAATGTACTTCTATATGACGACCGGAACTTTCAGTTTTCTAAAAAGAATACAAGATAAGCGGACAAATTTACCTCTTATTTTATTGAACAATCCTAAAACTGCCGCTCTGCTCCATGAAACGGATCAAAAAACAATTTTTTCATCGGCACGCAAATTCGAAGTTATAGATGGATTTGGATTCCTTACACAAGAAGGATTCTTTGCCCTGTACAATATACCTGTTTCCATTGAAGATCGGCCTGCATTTGAATTTGAACTTAAAAATAAACTGGTGTCTGCAAACAATCAAAATGGAGTCTATACTATGCGTTTATTGCGACCTATTAAATCTGATACCTATGTTGTTATGACGAGCTGGAAAAACGAGCAAGCCTATGCCAAATGGGATTCAAGCATGCTATTTACGAAAAAATCCAATCCATTTAATACACAGGTTATGTTTACAGGCAATCCTTACACCGTCACCTTCCATGCCCATAAAGATGAAAACAATGAATGAGAAAGGTACTTGTCAGTAATCGAAAAGTTTCTCATTAAATATCCCCATACCTCTTCTTATCACTAAGCTGACATATCTCCATATGTCAGCTTCACTTATTTTTTATCCCTTTTTTTTAATATCAATCTACTAAACTTATAGAAGTTTTACCAATATTAGTTTGATAATGGAGATATATGTAAATAAGAGTATTAGGAAACCACGTCATTTATTTATAGGGGGATTATATGGAGAAAGAGCTATTCCAACGATTAGAGGATAATTTTAAAGAAATGGTAACCATACGCCGTTTTTTGCACAAGCACCCTGAACTCTCCTTTCATGAAAAGAAAACCGTACAATTTATTAAAAATTTTTATAAAGAATTAAATGTTCCCATACGGAGTAATGTAGGCGGGGGTGGAATTGTCGCAACCATACACGGTAAATCCCCCGGCAGGACTGTTGCTTTGCGTGCCGATTTTGATGCATTACCCATTCAGGATGGCAAAAATGTCCCTTACCATTCAACAGTACCAGGAGTTATGCACGCCTGCGGGCATGATGGTCACACAGCTTTATTACTAGTCTTGGCAAAGGCAATTAAAGAAATGCAGCATATGTTAACAGGAACATACGTTTTTATTCATCAGCATGCTGAAGAGCTTGCACCCGGTGGAGCTAAATTTATGATTGCAGATGGCTGCCTTGATGGGGTAGACGCCATTTTCGCAACCCATCTATGGTCTCCATTTCCTACTGGTTCCATTTATATAAGCCCAGGCCCGATTACGGCTACCGCAGATCGGTTTAAAATAACTATTTTTGGCCAGGGTGGCCATGGAGCAGAGCCTCATACCTCTAAAGACTCCTTGGTCATCGCAGCAGAAGTCGTTTCCCTTTTACAAACGATTATGAGCCGAAAGATTGATCCAATGGATTCTGCTGTTGTATCGATAGGAAAATTCAAGGCTGGTGAGGCCTTTAATATCATTCCTGACAAAGCCTTTCTGGAGGGTACTGTTCGAACCTTCAAACCAGAAATACAGGAGCAGATCATTGAGGAAATCGAACGAATTGTTAAGGGTGTCTGCCTAGCCAACAATTGCTACTACGAATTACGGTATTTCAGAGGGTACCCCTCAACCATCAACCATGAATCTGAAACAGACTTTATCGAATATAAAGCTGCCGATATTGTCGGTAGCGAAAATGTACAAAAAATGGAACCGCTGATGGTTGGTGAAGATTTTTCGTATTATCTGCAGAATGTTAAAGGAGCCATGTTTTTTACCGGAGCTTCTCCGAAAGGTACGGATCATCCTTATCCACATCATCATCCTTTATTTGATTTTAATGAAGATGCCATGTTAATTGCTGCAAAGACCTTAGGCAGTGCTGCTATCGGTTTTCAGGAATGGCGCTATTTCTAACATTCGCTTCAATGGAAGCGAGCAATTCCCTGCATTTTTTTAGAATCATGTACAAATAGAAAAAACTGGCATCTATTTTCCCACGCCAGTTTTTCCCTCTTTATCATTCTTCTTTTAACTGTTATCTATTTGCTTAAACCATCTCATTCGGTAGGCATATTTAGCTGTTTCTCCCAATTGTTCAAGTAATTGATGATTGGCCCAGGCTCCTACAATCGCACCAATACCCGGTACTAACTGCATCATTTTTATAAAATCGATGGAATCCCGGTACTCCTGCTGAAAGCTTTGCCAATCAATTTGCATATAGGATTCTTTTTGTTTGTCCCAGTCTTCCATTACTGATAGAAGCTCTTTTCTTTTTTCCACAGATGAAAACGCGAGCTGAAAAACAAGTAGGATAAATACTCTTTCTTCCCATTTTTTCGGGTCATATCCATATAACTCAGAAATACTGAATAAATACTTTATTTTTATAGAAAGAAGTAAAGGAAAATCAGAAAGACCAAGCAATACTCCACCGGCTCCTGTTCCAGCTCCTTCAATAACCGCCGTTCTTCTATATACATTCAGCATAGATTGAGCAATGTCTTCTTTTTCTTCAAGCGTTTTCCCTGTATGATCCACTTTCTTAAAATAGGTGGAACCATATAATACACCATCTACCATTGTTTTAACGGAAGTGCTAATCATATCATGCACTTTTTGAGGTATTTTTTGATTGATTGCCGTTTGAGCTTGTCTGGATAGTCTCATGGCTATACTTGGCTTTACACCAATCTTTTGCTTCCATAAATCCAATTCCTGTCTGGCTCTTTGCTCGAACCTTTCAGATAGCATACCTAACCCCCATATTGCTTACATTTTTTTCATTGCAAATGGCCTGAAAAGAAAAACGAACGCCAAACCAATAACCAGTGTTAAAACAGCCATTTTGACCCCTTCACCAATAAGAATGGTGACAAAGAAAATTAAATTTTGAATAACCAAAACGGTAATCACCAGCTGTAGAACAGCCTTCCTTTTATAATCTGTATGCAACGGATATAAATCCATCACCATTTTTTGATCATGATGATGCCAAATCGGCAAAAGCTGTAAACCTGTCATATATAAAAATAATACAGCGACAAAAATCGTTCCCCATCCAAGATCAACAAATAGAAATAAAACAGCTCCAATCACTGTTAACCTCACAAATAGCCCGAGGTAATCATTTGCTCTGACAAAAGTTCTGGCATATAGATAGCTGAACGGATTATCAGACTTACCGGACAGAATCTTTATTACACTGCCAAGCCAGCGCCTTTCCGATATTTTTTCACGTAATTTCGGAACATCTGTAAATAAATTAGCAATTCGATAAAAAGCAGCCATCCTGCTATTTTCTAGCTCAATCAGCTTTTCCCAATTTATACTTTCGTCTCTAGTGCTTTTCCAATAATAAAGACAAAGTCCTCCTAAAAGAAGCAACACAATCGCGATAAAAAAGAGTGATTCATTCTTAACAAGAAAATACACAAAGGCTGTATTTAGAACAAAACGGATTAACCCATCAACAAGAGTCGTGCTTTTTTCCCTGTAGTAAAGGACAAACCAGCGAGAACATAGATTAATCCCTTTTATGATCAGCAAAGCTATGAGCAGCCGCAAGAAAGATACTGTTTGTTCTTGCATGGTTTGCATATATAACGGCATTAATATGGCCAGTACCAGGATAAGAATATAGCCCTGCATGACCAAGCTGAAGATAATCGATTTTTTTATATAGGATGTTAATTTTGACTCGATCGGCAGCAAAAATACAATGTCCGGATCGCGGAAGAATGTTGAAACCGGACTAATCGTTACTATCAATCCTAAGATAATCGCCATAATCCATACGGTTGGGAATTCAGGAGTCAATGTCTTAAGCCACTCACTATAATAATACCCCGCTCCACCAAGCAGAATAATCATCACAAAAACTAAGTGTCCATTAAATATATATCGTAAGTACTTGGTTGTTTCTTTCAAATAATTATTAAAGCGGTTTTTCCATAAAGTTTCCCTACTCATGGCGATCTTCCTTTGTTAATTGCAGATAAATATCATCCAGGGATGCACCAGGCATGTTGAATTGACTGCGTAAATCTTCTAAGTTCCCTTTAGCCCGTACCTCACCTTCATGAAGAATGATAAAGGAGTCACAATATTTTTCAGCCGTAGCCAGGATATGGGTAGACATTAAGATTCCAGCTCCCTGGTCTTTCATATCCTTCATCATATCCAGTAAGGATTGGATGGCAAGCGGATCAAGTCCAACAAATGGTTCGTCAACTATATATAAAGAAGGCTCAGCAAGAAAGGCACACATTATCATTACTTTTTGCTTCATCCCTTTGGAAAAGTGGGCTGGAAACCATTTCAGCCTTTTCTCCATACGATATTCTTTTAAGAGCTTTTCCACTCGTTCTTTATAAACTGACTCTTCTATTCCATATGCCATAGCAGTCAATTTCAGATGCTCTTCCAATGTCAGTTCCTCATATAAAATAGGAGTCTCAGGTACAAATGAAAATTGCTTACGATAAGTATCTTTATCATCCTTAAACTGGCTTCCATTTATTTTGATTTCGCCTTGTTTCGGTGTCATCAATCCAATAATATGTTTGATAATCGTTGATTTCCCTGCCCCATTTAATCCAATCAATGCGACAAGTTCATTCGGTTTCACTTCAAAACTCACGTCTTTTAATACAGGTGTTTTTGTGTAACCGCCTGTTATATGATTAATTTCAAGCAATGACATAGAGACAGTCTCCTTTTCTTTTTCTCCCTTTCATTGTAACAAACGGTTACTAAAACGGAAAATGCTAATAGTAAATACGTAGCTTTTTCAGACATTTCGTATGTATATTAGGAAGAAACATGGGCAATCTATTATCAGAGGGGAACAACATTCAGTTTACTTCATTGATAAATGGGGTGTTGGTTCGCGATAACGTAAGGCTTTAACCTAGGGTTTGATCAGTGTACTTCTTTTGAAAATGGGGTGTTCGCTAAAGGCCTAGAACCTGAAATTGGGATCAATAATTCCAAGTGTTAAGGGGATGGTTGCATTGGACATAACATGTGAAAATGACAAAATTGCTCCGTCTCAACGATTGGAGTAATAGTCAGAGAAGATTCTGTAAGAATATCCAGGAATTAAGCTTCCCCTCTAGGACTTGGGGCGTAACATTATATGTTGCGTCCCTTTCCTTTTTTCCCGTTTCTGTCTGTGCTACACTAATACATAATGAATGAAAAAATAGAAAGGGTGTTGACCATGGAAGATTGTATTTTTTGTAAAATTAGTAAAGGTGAAATTCCTTCCGCAAAAGTGTATGAAGATGAGCATGTAATGGCATTTTTAGATATAAGCCAGGTCACTAAGGGACATACCCTTGTCATCCCCAAAGTACATAAAGAAAATGTTTATGAATTAACACCTGAAATAGCCAGCCATGTATTCCAGGCGGTTCCAAGAATAGCTCGCGCCTTAAAACAGGAATATCAGCCAATTGGAATGAATGTGTTAAATAATAATGGTGAACATGCAGGACAATCTGTATTCCATTTCCACATCCACTTGATTCCACGTTATGGAAAAAATGATGGGTTTGGCGCTGTTTGGAAAACACATACAAGTGAATATACGGGTGAAGATCTCGCTGCTATTGCAACGTCGATCAGTCAGCATATTCAATAAACCCTAAGTGGCTGCCTTTTTAATAAGGTGGCCTTTTTTGGGTATGACAATAAACTGAATATTTAGTAGATATAATGCTTTGAGCATTAATGAAGAAGTGTATTATACTATATCTATATTATTTAAATAGTTGAATAATTAAGTTGAACTGGACTTACTCGTTCAGCTAAATAAGAGCATTTGGTATAAGCCCATATAAATGAAGTTACTAGTCTTGGAAGGATGATTTATATGATTAATATACTGGTTACGCTAAATTCCACTTATTTAAAACCACTTAAAGTTATGCTCCAATCTTTGTTTCTCAATAACCCACATAAAAACTTTAATATTTTTATCATGCATACGGAACTTAAACCAGATGAACTCCATTCGTTAGAACAATTTGTTCATGGCAATGGCAGTCAGCTTTTTAATATTCTGGTGGATGGTAAACATTTTCAAGATGCACCTGTTCTCATGCATTATACAAAAGAGATGTATTATCGATTATTGGCCTTCAAATTCCTTCCGAAAGATCTTGATCGTATTCTATATCTCGACCCGGATATTCTTGTTCTAAATTCTGTTGATGCACTCTATGAGATGGACTTGGAAGATTACTTATTTGCAGCTGCCTCCCATGAAAAGATATCAATTAAAGAAATCAATCAAATCCGTCTATTACCATATGAATTGGACACTTATTACAATTCAGGTGTACTGTTAATGAATTTAAAAGCACATCGAAAGGTAATAAAAGAAGATGACATTTTTAAATTTGTAGAAGAGAATAAGAAAAAATTAATTTTACCCGATCAGGATATCTTAAATGCCCTATACTCCAAATATATTAAGAAATTAGATGAAACCATTTATAATTATGATGCCAGATTCTACAATTATTATAAATTAATATCCAATGACCAGCTTGATATGGATTATGTTATAAATCACACTGTTTTTCTCCACTTTTGCGGAAAGAAAAAACCTTGGAAACAAAACTATAGCGGAAGATTTCATGCTCTATATAAACACTATGATAAGATGGCTTTTCGTGAAGCATACGCTGTTGAACAAGAACTTTTCCAGTCTACCTTAAATAGTAAATCTTAGTCTTCTATAAGAAGTTTCACAATAAGTTAGACTACTCAAAGCATCTCGAATGAGGTGCTTTTAATTTTTAGATTTTGGATTGAATATCAATAGATATTGCACACTATTCAAATATACTTTATGAGAGTAATTTATTGTCCGTATAACAGATAGCAGACATAAAAAAGGGGACAAAAGAGAAAAAAAACTCAGAATAAGATCCATATAGGAGTATTCTGAATTCCTTTTCTCATCTATCTTTATTGCGCTGTATACCCACCGTCTACAAGGATGGTTGTGCCAGTGATGAATTCATTCTCTGTTAGGAACACAATAGCATGGGCAATTTCATCAGGCAGACCTAAACGGCCAATTGGATGTTTCGCGACAAGCTTTTCATAGAAATCTCCCATTGCCTCCTCGTTTACCATACCAGATTCTACATAACCCGGAGCCACTGCATTTATACGGATCCCGCGACTGGCATATTGAATAGCTGCTGATTTTGTCATAAGGTTAACCGCACCTTTCGATGCATTATACGCAAATGCGCCAGGCTCTCCGACACTTCCTAAGATAGAAGACGTATTGATTATCGCTCCTCCACCGGATTTTAACATCTGATTGATGGCATGCTTAATCCCAAAGAATACACCATCTTGATTAACACGAATCACCCTTTCATAATCCTCATAGGCCAATTCATGTGTTTCACTTAGTGCCCCAATACCAGCGTTATTCACCATAATATCCAGTTGGCCATATAATGTTATAGTTTCCTTCACAAGGTTTTTTACAGAAGCCTCGTTGCCAGCATCAACTTGAATAAATGTTATATCAAAACCCTCTACTTTTAATTCTTCGGCTCTTGTCATTCCAGCTTCTTCGTTATAATCAGCCATAATAACCTTTGCTCCTCTAACAGCAAAAGCTTTTACAGTTGCTAAACCAATACCACTAGCTCCTCCCGTTACAATGGCTACTTTGTCGTTTAAATTCATCATAGTTTCCATTCCTCCTTAAGTTACAAGCGCTTTCAAGTCATGCACATCTATTCTATCATTGTCTGATATTGAATATAACAGTTTTGAATAATAATGGAATTTAACCCTATCTTCACCATGCATGAGTCAAAATCTCCTAGAATTAGAGAAGGAGTTTAAGGGGTCTTTCTTTAATCTACTAATAAGTTTGATAAAGGCCAGATTAATTTATATCAACACGGCCTTTTATGAACCTTTCTACCTTTTATGTAATCTCTCTTTTTGTCTGCAAATAAATGTAAATCTTTCCTAATTAGCGTAACAATCAGAATATTTATTTATTTCTATCGCTTTTTGAGGTAGAATATGATGTAATTTACTAACTTTAGCCCTTAAAAGTACTATAGGATTTAAACAATAAGTTCGTGATATCGAAAGGGGAATAAATATGACAAGAGCTTATAATTTTAATGCTGGCCCTGCTGCTCTACCGGAAGAAGTTCTATTAAAAGCGAAACAAGAGTGGATGAATTTTGAAGGTAGTCAGATGTCAGTAATGGAACTGAGCCATCGCAGCAAGGAATATAGTAAAGTGCATACGAAAGCAACCAATCTATTGAAAGAGCTTATGAATATTCCTGATAATTATGAAGTATTATTTATGCAAGGTGGAGCCAGTTTACAGTTTTCCATGGCACCTATGAATCTTCTATCTCCAGAAACGAGCGCAAGCTATATCTTGACTGGATCATGGTCCGAGAAAGCTTTAAAAGAGGCATCTAAGATTGGGCGAACAGAAATCGCTGCTTCCACAAAGCAGACCAACTATAAGCGAATCCCTGAAAACGAAGAAATTTCTTTGAATGCTGATGCCTCTTATCTGCACATCACCAGTAATAATACCATTTACGGCACTCAATGGAGAGAATTCCCTAAGACAAACAAAGTCCCTCTCATTGCAGATATGTCCAGTGACATATTAAGCAGACCAATCAATATCTCTGATTTTGGGCTTATTTATGCAGGTGCTCAAAAAAATCTTGGTCCTTCAGGCGTCACTGTTGTCATTATTCGCAAAGATTTAATTAAAAAACAGCCACAATTACCAACCATGCTTTCATATGATACATATGCTGCATCCCAGTCTTTATATAATACTCCGCCGACTTTGGCCATTTATTTATTGGCTTTAGTTCTAGAATGGACAAAAGATAAAGGCGGTGTTGAGGCAATAGAAAAAATCAACATCCAAAAAGCGAAAACGATTTATCAGACTATAGACGAGAGTAAAGGATTTTTTAAAGGCCACGCTGAAAAAGAGAGTCGCTCAAACATGAACATTACCTTTACACTGCCTAATGAGGAATTAACAAAATTATTTATTCAGGAATCTAAAGATGCAGGCTTTGTCGGTTTAGCCGGACACCGTTCAATTGGCGGATGCAGAGCCTCAATCTATAACGCTGTTCCTTTAGAGCATTGTAAAAAGCTAGCCCATTTCATGAATAATTTTAAAAATAAGCATCTTCACGTGTTAAATTTTGCTAATGGATGATATACTCTAAATAACCTTTTCGCGATTGGCAATGAGTGCACAATCGGAAAAGCAAATGAGATGAGATGAGAATAGGAGAGATGAGAATTGAATACAAAAACTATGGTGACTTTATCCTTGTTGGTTGGAATGGGAGCTGTACTGCATACTGTCATGCCCGGAATTGTGTTTGGCATGAAACCAGATCTTATGCTGATTATGATGTTTCTGGGGATATTTTTATTTCCAGATCTTAAAAATGCGGTTCTGTTGGGAAGCGTAACCGGAGTTATTTCCGGATTAACTACTACTTTTCCAGGAGGATTAGTTCCAAATCTGATTGATAAATTTTTCACCGCTTTACTTATGTATGCTATTTTTAGTTTAGTACAAAGATTAGGAAAGACATTTACCATTTCAGTTGCGCTTACTTTTATAGGCACGCTGATTTCCGGCATGCTATTTCTTGGATCTGCCTACCTGATCATTGGATTACCTGGCCCCTTTCTTGCATTAATAGCTGGCGTAGTCTTACCCGCAACAGTTATCAACACTGTCGTAATGGCCTTTATCCATCCCATTGCCAGCGGCATTTTAAAACGTTCCAATATAGCCATTAATTAATAGTCTAAGAGGATGAAGTGCATAACAGGCTTTCATCCTCTTCTTTATGTTCTTCGATTTCTAGAATATCCACATTAAAATTAATACTAAAAGAAGTACACCAACCCCTAATCCGCTCATATGAATCCTACCCTTTAGTACCCGTCTGGCCGGATATACGCCCCCTTTCCCAAATGAAATAACGGAGTAAACCAAGATACTTAAAAATCCACTGAGAAGAAATAATATGAGTATAAATATCCCTACTTCCCCTCCCTCCTTATAATTCTTCCTATCTAATTGTATGCACATCCATTATTTATATGAAATAACATAATGAAGGAATAAAAAATAAGAAATAAGCTAATAATAAATGAATATTTTACCAAAAATAGTTTCCGAAAATAGTTTTTTACGTTTAAAATAATATAAAAAAAGGAATTGTTAAATATAAGGAATAATTTTAAAGGGAATTTTAACTTTATGTAGAAATCTGTTATGGAAAGATAAAATTGAGGTGAATAGTAATGAAAGCAAAATCTTTATTGATTGGTTTTATTTCTGGATTTACAGCAGCCGGAGTCTCTGTATTATTAAGCACACCTAACTCTGGAAAAGAGTTACGATTACAACTTAAACATTCCAAAGATGAGACCATGGACATTCTTCATGATTTAAAAGGAGGTATTCTCCAATTAAAAGAAGAATGTGTATCGGCAACAGCAGTCAGTAAAACACAAATTCAGGACTTCGTAAAAGGTGTGAAAGAGGCATTAGAAGACTGGAAACAAGATAGCCAAGTTCATACGAATGC
>JAZUQD010000161.1:0-2133 GCA_045605505.1 Pradoshia sp. | reverse complement strand
GGAGCAGGAAATATGGATGAAGCTTCGTTAGCTGGTGAAAACAAACTATACTTCGTTCAAAATGGAAAAATATCAGAAGAAACTCTTCATCCTCATGATGTTGGATTAGATCTATCGGATAATAGCCATTTAGCGGGTGGTAGACCAATCGACAATGCCAAAAAAATGATTGAGATTTTCCAGGGCGATCAGAATTCATGCCGTGATGCTGTCATATTGAATGCTGGTATTGGATTGTTTGTAGCAGAAAAGGTACATACAATCAGAGACGGTGTAACGTATGCGGCTGATTTAATCGATTCAGGTGCTGTTTATAAGAAACTACAAGAAATTAAAGGACAGATTTATACGAAAGGAGCCGAGGGTGTATGCCAACCTATTTAACAAATATAGTGGAACAGAAGAGAAAAGAACTAAATAGTTTAAAAGCAATTGAAATAGAGGATCACGCTCCATACAAACAGGTTAGAGGTTCATTTGTAGATCGAGTCAGGAGTCAATCGACACTTGGTGTGATTACCGAATTTAAACGGTCGTCTCCCTCAAAAGGAGTCATTCAAGCTCTGGCCAATCCGATAGAAATAGCTAATAAATATGTAGAAGGCGGCGCCGACGGGATTTCGGTTTTGACGGATAAAGAATACTTTAACGGTAGTTTTGAAGATTTGCAGATAGTAAGCAGTCAAACTAAACTGCCAGTCTTATGTAAGGATTTTATAATGGAAGAATCTCAGATTAATCGGGCCTTTTTATCTGGTGCAAGTTTGATTCTGCTGATTGTGCGAATCCTCCCGCCACTAAAATTAAAAGCTCTGCATGAGTATGCCATCCATTTAGGCCTGGAAGTATTACTTGAAGTACATGATGAAGACGATTTGGAGGCAGCTCTTTCTCTTCAGCCAACACTTATTGGAATAAATAATCGAAATCTTCAATCATTTAAAACGGATTTAGCTGTTACGGAGCGTTTAATCTACTTAATTGATGATCCATCCATCATCGTTGTTAGTGAAAGTGGCATCAGGAATCTGGAAGATTGTTTGCGTGTAGCCGGTGCAGGGGTGGATGCGATTCTGATTGGAGAAACCTTAATGAAAAAGCAAAATCCCGCTCCCTTTATTAAAGAGATTAAACAAATCGAAAGAAGGACCAGGCGTTGAAGGTGAAAATCTGTGGGATTCAAAAAATCGAGAATGCACGGGCAGCCGAAAAAGCAGGTGCGGATGCACTAGGGTTTATGTTTGCTGATAGTAAGCGAAGGATTACTCCTGAGCTCGCAAAACAGATAATCTCTAAATTAGGAAAGAAAAGCTGGAAGGTTGGAGTCTTTGTCAATGAAGAGGTTGAAAAGGTAATGAAAATAGCACAGTATTGCGAGTTGTCAGCGATTCAACTTCATGGAGAAGAACAACCTGCAGATTATTTGGAGGTTGGCTTGCCGATTATTAAATCTCTAGGGATTGAATCCTATCAAGCAGATTTAGAATTTAGACAAGTACAGCATGCTGATTATATTTTATTGGATGCAGCCGTACAGGGATATAGGGGAGGAAACGGCGTGCCATTTGATTGGGAAAAGGCGAGAGGAATGGGACGTAAATATCCCAATATCATTCTTGCTGGTGGTCTGAATCCTGAAAATGTAGGTACCGCGATTGAAGTTGTGTGTCCGTATATGGTCGATGTCAGCAGTGGAGTGGAGATGGATGGAAGAAAAAATACGAGGAGAATCGTTGAATTTATAAAAAAGGCAAAAGAGGGGGCAATCAAGTGATTGAGATAAAAGAAAATCCAGATGCAACAGGACGATATGGGGAATATGGGGGTCGATTTGTACCGGAAACATTAATGCCTGCGTTGTATGAATTAGAAGAAGCCTATAAAACAATTGCTCAGAATGATGCATTTATCGCTGAATATAGATCTCTGTTAAAGCATTATGTAGGAAGAGAGACTCCCTTATACTTTGCGAAGAACTTGACTGGATATTTTGGGGGTGCCCAGATTTACCTGAAACGCGAGGATTTGAACCATACGGGCGCACACAAAATTAATAATACACTTGGTCAGGCCTTACTTGCCAAAGCAATGGGCAAAAGAAGAATTGTTGCGGAAACAGGTGCCGGCCAGCAT
>JAZUQD010000160.1:0-3318 GCA_045605505.1 Pradoshia sp. | reverse complement strand
GTAAAGACAGCTCCCGGACGTGCATTTGGTACTGCTTCATTGCTTTCGAGCTGTGTTAATCCCCTGCCACCAATTATTCCTAAAGGTGGACGGGGGGCCTTACAGCCAACTTTACCTGGAATGAAATTTGGAAATCCCGGTCGATCTGCTGTGGGTTTCGGGGGAGGCGCTCTATCAGGCAGAGGGAGTAGTGGTTTGATTTGTACACCATTTGGATAGCACTGTGATCCATCCTGTAATGTATCAAATATACGATTAATACCCCACATCCCATCCATAAAATGCGGATATAAATGGCAGTGAACAATTACATCTCCCCTTGCCCCCTGCAAGCTTCCTAATCCATACAAAGGTTCAACTGTATAGGAATTTTGAGGGCTGATTCCCTGCGCATCGATAATTTCCGAATCCAAGTCCTTAGGATCTTGGAACCATTGATGGACATGGTAGTGAAACACGTGAGTCTCCTTTACACCCCCATGGACAAGCCTAATCTTGGCCGGGTCTCCCACATAGCCTCTCATAATCGGAGTTGCCGGATCACCAAATACCCACGAATCATGGTGGACTTCTTCCCCTTCACAGCCAGGCCCAACAATTCCAGCTTCAATCAACCTAACCCGGTTGCTGAGAGGCTCAGATCGATAGTTAACAGCGTGAACAGATTCAGCTGGTTGCCCTGTCATCGGGTCAAGCCGTTCATTTCCTGTTAAATCTCGTTGCTCGGGTTCATCATTAAAAAACCAGCCATATTCTCTAAAGGAAGGTAAAAAAGGATGATGAACATCAGCAAACACACCGCTATCAATCGGTTTCCCAGTAACCGGATCTGTCCACCAAGAACCCTTTTTTTGTATAAACAGTGCGCCGAATAATCCATGGACATTTGTACCTTCCTCACTACTCAAAGGATTGCCAAGATCAGAAAAATAGGCGATACCTTCTGTGGTCAGCGTAAGGTTATATTGTATTTTGCACCCTGGATCAGCTAGTGTATCAGGATTTAAACCTATATTTGCCCCATCAGAAGTCCTTACATCGTAGGAAGCTAATTGAAAATGGATACCTGCTGCATGTTCGAGTTGATTTTCAAACAGAATCTCTAATTCATCAAAAACGTTGGCTCTAAGTACTAATGGTTGAACCAAATCAACAGGCATAAAAGGATTCTCTTTCACCCTTTTCTTTACTTCATGTTCATTTTCTTTCAAAACATACATTCTTCCATTTGGATCGAATTCTCCAAAATTGTTATATACAATCCTGATCGGAATTGCCACTACATGATAACATCGTTTCATGCTGCTCTCCTCTCGATAGTCAGTCCTTTAACTCCGGAATTCTTGGAAATCCATCCATTTCGTAATAAATCACACGAATCGCCTCAAGATGAATAGCCCATATTCGATCTTCGAAAATAGCCTGCTCGGCTGTATCTACATCGACTAATACATAATCATTTACTACATCCGTGATTGTTCCGATATATACAAATGGAAACTCCGTTATTAAAATGAAGGCGCGCTCTCCTATTCCTCTTGTAACGAATTCCGCAAATTCTATCATATTCCTCACGGATGAATCTATTGTTTCCGAATCACCATTCCTTCTTGACTGTGCTGATTGATTTTTTGACACTAAGTACACCTCCTAGGAAATTGAGAATCTGGTGGTTGGATCAAACTCTGTGATCGCGGTTATAGCTTCAAGCGGGAATATCAAAGGTGTCGGGAATTCGAAAAAAGGAGCATTTGGCATTTTGATTTGAACCGGCCACAGTGTAACTCGCCCTTCACCTGCCTGGATGAGCCTGCCAACGAAAACCGGACGAAATGTCTGTCCAAAGATATTTAATTGATCCGCCTGTATTACCAACAGAACATCTTTATTTAATAATTGTTGAATGAAATCCTTTGCTTGTGAACTATTATTCGATTTACTCAAATTCTCACCTCTTTACGTATTCACTCCATAATAAATACAGTAAATTCCAAAGAAATAGAACCTAAAAAAGAGGTTTTCAGGAACAAAAAAGTATACAAGTCATAAAATAATTATTGGAAGAAAATATAGAATGGAGAGATAAATTAGCATGAGTAAAAGACATCACCAAGATAATTATTGGCATGAGGACAGCTCTTCCTCTGACCATCATCACGATTGGAAAAAAGACAAATGCGATCATAAAGATCATCATGATAACCATTGGCATGATGATACCTCTTCCTCTGATCATCACGATCGGAAGAAACACAAATGCGATCATAAAGATCATCATGATGACCATTGCCATGATGACAGCTCTTCCTTTGATCATCACGATCGGAAGAAACACAAATGTTGCGATAAACATCACCACGATAGTCATTGCCATGATGACAGCTCTTCTTTTGACCATCACGATTGGAAGAAACACAAAAGATGCTTTGATTTATTCCCGGGATCGCCTTGCTGTGACGATCGTTTTGCCGTCAGGTTAGCTGGTCTAGAGGGAGGGCTTAACTTTAGATTACGTCAACTAATTGGAGAAGAAATTGAGTTATTTGTACAAGCTCCTGAACAGAAGGTTATTAACGGCGTAATTGTAGAAGTAGGCGGAGATTTTATTGAACTTAAACCAACAAAAACTTTCAAGCATTTTTCGAAGGAAACCACTATTGTCTCGTTTGAGAATATAGCTAAATTAATTGTGAAAAAGTCGAAAAAAAGAAAACACAATCATCATGATAAGCACGATAAACATGACCATGAAACAATTACTTTCAATCATTTCCATAAACCTGGCTGTCTCTGTGCAGATTGTAAGGCAAGAAGAAGAACGCCAAAAAACAAAAAGAAGTTCTTGTAACTAAATTATATGCACTGGATATTTCATCCAAAAACGAAAACAGATTAGTCAGCTACCAAGATAGAAAAAAAGAACCAAGATTGCTGTTTAATTAGCATGCTTGGTTCTTTTCTTAAGATTAATTTTATCTATAATAGGTTTTGCATTATAAAAGTTGTTGCGGAAAGCTTTATAAAAAAATAGTATTTATATTTTCTTTCTTCTCCTGAGTAATAGTAAAATAACTCTTCTATTTTACAGAAAAATCCCTTGAGATTATAAAAATCATCAAGGAATTTCTATTTATTTTTTCAATAATAAATACATAAAATAAGGGGCACCAATAAGGGCAACCATAATACCAGGTGGGAGTCCGTTGGGCTCAATCAGATTTCGGCCGATTGTATCAGCGAATAATAACAACCATCCGCCAATTAAAATGGCAAGCGGAATAAATAATTGGTTTCGTGGTCCTACTAGAGTTTTGGCTA
>JAZUQD010000159.1:0-4864 GCA_045605505.1 Pradoshia sp. | reverse complement strand
CAGATATGAATGCCTCCCTAATCTGCTAGTTGGAACTCATGATTATGTTCATGGGGAAGGCGGCTATTATACCTTTGTGTATATAAAAAATTGTGATGGAACCATACAGTGTACACCTACTTCTATTCAAGCCAGGAATGCCAGTGAGTTACTGATATTAATGAAAATTATTCCATTTACCGAACACAATGAAGATATGTTGAGAGAGGTGTCGTCCTTTTTTTCTGGCTTTTCCGATACATATGAAGCATTATTCGATTCTCATCAAGTAAAACACTCAGAAGTATTTAACCGTGTCTCCTTAAATTTAAATGGCGGGGAAAAAAGAGGCTGGAGTACTGATCAATTACTGGCGGAAGTTAAGGAAACTTCCAGTGTACCACCGGCCTTATTAGAGAGATTATTTGATGCAGGAAGATATATGTTTATCTGCAGTGCCGGTGTACGTCCGCCAAATCTTCAGGGGATATGGACGGGAACATGGGAGCCTTCCTGGTCATCTGATTATACGCTAGATACTAATTTGCAATTGGCTATGGCTTCTGTTTTTAGCTGTAATATGCTTGAAGGCATTCACCCATATACAGCCCTGCTCAATTCATATTTGGACGATTTTCGTTATAATGCAAGGATGCTCTTTGGATGTAGAGGCATTCTCTCGGGTGTTCGGGCTTCAAATCATGGCAGGCATCTGCATTGGGGAGAATCTTCCTGGGGAGATCGTGAATGTGATACGTTTTTTGGTGCTTTTTGGACGTGCGGTGCAGGATGGCTTGCTCATTGGCTGTATGACTATTATTTGTATACTGGAAATCAGCAGTTTCTACGAGAACATGCATTACCGTTTATGCTGGAAACCATAGCTTTTTATGAGGACTTCTTATATGAGGAAGACGGAATATATGTCTTTAATCCCTCTTATTCTGCTGAAAATGGAATCGCGTTTAATAGTACTCAGGATATTGCCGTAGCAAAAGAAGTTTTAAATCATACAATTGAGGCTTGCAGGGAGCTTGGAATTTATCAAGAATCTATACCACATTGGCAGCAAATGATAGAAAAAATGCCGCCGTACCTGATTAATGAGGATGGGGCATTGAAAGAGTGGGCTGTATGGGATCATTATGATAACTATAACCATCGGCATTTTTCTCACCTATATCCGCTTTTTCAAAGCTATGAATTTTTCGATACTGAGACCCCTGAGCTTTGGGAGGCATCCAAACGGGCATTGGAGCTAAAGATGGAACATTGGCTATATAACCCAGACACCGACACCTCGTCTCATGGCCGTATGCATGCAGGATTATCGGCTGCCAGATTAGGAATGGGAGATGTTGTGATTGATATTATCCGGATGATGGCAGCTGGTGGAGCTATCTATCCTAGTTTAATGACAGCTCATTATGACCATTTTAATGTGTTTAATGTTGATGCAAATGGATGTATTCCTGAGCTTCTGGTCAATCTCCTGGTTTTTTCATTACCTGGGAAACTTGAATTGTTGCCAGCTATACCTAAGAACTTAACAAAGGGAGCAGTCGAGGGCATTTTATGTCGTAAACAAATGATGATATCGACTATGGAGTGGGATTTGGAAGAAGGAATTCTTTCTTGTACCTTACTTTCAGATATAGATCAGGAAATCTCTCTTTCAATTGAAGAAGAAAAAGGAAAATGGTTTTTAAATGATAATCAAAGAGATACATGGAAAATAAATTTAAAAGCAGGTGAAAACACTACGCTTACATTTAAACGAAAGATATAAGGAGGGACGGGTAATGAATTCAGGAGTTTTGGGTGGAACATATCGAGTATGCTTATGGGTTGTCAGACTGGCTTGGTCAAATATCATATGGATTTTCTTAAATCTTCCTGTTTTGTATTTTTGTTTAAGCTTATTGAATGCTGAACGTTTAAATATCACATATATTCTTCTTTTGATTATGGGATTAGTTCCAATTTTCTCTTTCCCTTCCACTGTAGCTTTGTTTGGAGTTGTACGTAAATGGGTGATGGGAGAAAGCGATATTCCGATTGCCACTTCCTTTCTTCGTTATTATAAGGAAAACTATTTCAGGAGTTTCATAGGGGGAATCGTGTTCACCCTTATGTGGACTGGTTGGATTATGAATGATATTAGTTTTGTTAGTCAACAGTCCGTTATATTTCTTGTTCTCTATGCCTTTTTTACGATGATTCTCATAACATGGACTCTATATTTTTGCTGCTATACCGTTCATATTCACGATCGGCTCTTACAATCTATCAAAAATTCTTTCATCATGTCCGTTGGACGACCGATTTCAACCCTTGGGGTAGTCATGGTCACTGCGATATTAATTTATATTAGCATTGGTTTTACGTTTTTATGGCCATTCTTTACCGGAACGATATTGGCATTTTTAGCATTTAGCTTTTTCTACCGGATTATTGAGAAAACCATACACTATCAAAATCATACTAGAGATAGTGGCTTAGACATAATAGAAGAAAAAACAACCTAAATAAAGGCTAGGCTTTTAATCAATTATTTGTTTTTGATAAAAAAAGGATCTGTTGATGGGAGTTGAAGTTGAAGATGAAGACGGAAAATACATATATCTTTCAGAACACAAATGCTGTACTAGAGGATCGAGTGAAAGATCTGGTGTCTCAGCTGACATTGGAAGAAAAAATTAATCAAATGTGTCAGTACCAAGATGCTGTTCCGAGATTGGGGATAAAAAAATATAAGCATGGAACAGAAGGAGCCCATGGTATTGCTTGGCTGGGGGAAGCTACCGTGTTCCCGCAAAATATCGGCCTGGCCTGTACATGGAATGGAAATCTAATGAAGGAAATTGGCTCTGTCATTGGTGATGAGGCGAGAATTTTTTATCAAAAGGATCCTGAACATAATGGATTAACGATTTGGTCTCCGACGGTTGATATGGAAAGGGATCCAAGATGGGGTAGAACCGAAGAGGCCTATGGGGAAGATCCTTGTTTAACTGGTAAACTGACAACGGAATTAGTCAAGGGTATGCAGGGGGAGCATCCATTTTATTTGAAGACAGCCGCTACATTAAAGCATTTTCTTGGAAATAATAACGAGGTCAATCGTGGAGAGTGCTCAGTCAGTCTCGATCCCCGTAATTTAAATGAATATTATCTGAAAGCGTTTGAAAAGCAAATTAAAGAAGGAAAAGCGCAATCAATCATGACCGCCTATAATGCTGTTAATGGAACTTTATGTAATATGAATCCCGACGTTAACGAGATTATAAAAAAGGAATGGGGAATGGACGGCTTTGTTGTAAGTGATGCTGGAGATGTACTAGGTTCAGTGAATGAGCATCATTATGTTGATTCCTATGCTAAGGCAGTTGCATACTCCATTAAAAATGGAATTGACAATATTACAGATGATAAGGACATAACGACTCGAGCCATCCGTGATGCTTTGGAGCAGGAATATTTAGTAGAAGAAGATTTAGATAAGGCTCTTTGTAACACCTTTAGGGTGAGATTCCGTCTTGGTGAGTTTGATTCTGATGAGGAGAATCCTTATTCATATGTTTCTACAGAAAAATTAGCAAGTAAGGAGCATTATGAGCTATCTTTGAAGGCTGCCCGGGAATCGATTGTATTGCTTAAAAACACTGGAATCCTTCCATTGAAAAGTAAAAATGTTGCCGTAATCGGTCCTTTGGCAGATGAAGTGTTAACCGATTGGTACAGCGGTACACCACCGTATTCAATCACACCGCTTGAAGGTATCAAGGAAAAAATCGGTGAAACAATTCCCTACGCTGATGGAAGCAATCGCATCAGGCTCAGTATTACGGAAAGTGGTAAATCGATTAGGGTTAACCCTGATACCGGCTTCTTGCTTGCAAGTGAGAGTGAAGGAGATGTATTGATTCATACGGATTGGGGATGGGGGAGTGAAACGCTTCGCTCTGAGAAAAATGGGAAATTCATTACAGTAGATGATGATCTTCATTTAAAGGCTACCGCCGATGAAGCAAAAGGGTGGTTTGTAAAAGAAGTATTTACTTTTTCTCAAAAGGAAGAAAGCATGGATATTCTCTCCTGGGATAAGCAGCCTATCCAATTGACTGATGATGGATCCATTATTCAGTCCGAAAGTATGCCTGCCACATTGTTTTCCTATAACATAACCGAGGATGGTATACAAAAAGCTGTGGAAGAGGCAAGGAAAGCAGATACAGCTATCATTTTTGCTGGTAACAATCCTTTTATAAATGGAAAGGAATGCATTGATCGTCCGGATTTGACATTGCCGCCTGCTCAGGAAAGGCTCATCCAAGAAGTACTTAAGGTTAATTCAAATACCGTTGTTGTTATTGTTGGAAGCTATCCTTATGCTGTTAACTGGGTTAATGAACATGTTCCTGCCATTGTATATACATCCCATGCAGGACCGGAACTAGGCCATGCAATAGCTGATGTGCTGTTTGGGGATTACAATCCAGCGGGACGTTTACCAATGACCTGGTATCAATCTGTCAATCAGCTGCCTGAAATGATGGATTATGACATCATAAAAGGAAAACGTACCTATCAGTATTTTGATGGGGAAGTGTTATACCCTTTTGGACATGGATTATCTTATTCACAGTTCGAATATAAAAATTTGGAACTATCGAAAGAAAGTGTAACGAAAGAAGATGTTTTACATGTGACGGCAGAGATCAGCAACAGAAGTGAACTGGATGGTGATGAAGTGGTCCAGTTGTATGTCCGTTGTAACCAGTCTAAAGTAATTCGGCCTATTAAAACGTTAAGGGACTTTGAACGAGTTCATATTAAAGCAGGAGAGACTAAAAAAATATTCTTATCAATAGAGGTAAAGGAT
>JAZUQD010000158.1:0-5758 GCA_045605505.1 Pradoshia sp. | reverse complement strand
CTCAGAATCAATTTGAAATCACTTCAATTTATCACATTACCAATAGAGGGGTTAGAAAGGAGCCAATATTTCATAATATGATCGATAAGCATAGATTCATGATTATTCTTGCTGAAGCCCATATTAAATATGATTTTAAACTCCATGCGTACTGCCTCATGAACAATCACTTTCATCTTCTCTTAGAAACATTTAATTCTCCTTTAAGCAAAATCATGCAAACTATTCAACAAAGATATGCCATGTATTTTAACCATACCTACCAATCTCAGGGGCATGTATTTCAAGCAAGTTACTATTTTAGAATCGTCGATAACTCAAATGATTTTTTGAATGTTAGCAAATATATTCATATAAATCCTGTTGCAGCAGGATTGGTTACAAACCCTCAGGATTATCAGTGGAGCAGCTATGCCACATTCTCCAATCACTCTCCCCGAAATCATCCACTGATCGATACGGAATTGACTTATTCTTGTTATCCCAATAATCCCAGAGAATTATATAAAAAATTCGTTGAAAAACAATCATAACTTATAATGTAGGATAAAAAGTGCCAAGCGGTTGGCGCATTTTATTTTGTAGAGTGCCTATGGAGCGGCTATGTCCGGGTAAAGGCGGGCCAAAGGCAGGTGAAGTCCAGGGGAAAGAGGTTATAGTGGGGCTATGCGCCGACTATGAACCGGCTATACCGGGGTATAGGCGGGTCAAAGGCAGGTGAAGTCCGGGGGAAAGAGACTATAGTCGAGCTATGCCCTGGCTAGCCCCGCCCATCCCCCAGATATAAAGTGCCTATCCCCGGGATAATCGCAAAAACCCCCTCCCATCGAAGGAGGGGGGTATTATTATAACTGGCTTCCAAAGAATTCCCTAGTTCGTTCTTCTGTAGGATTTTCAAATATTTGTGCAGGGGTGCCTTTTTCTAAAATGTTACCCTCATGCATGAAGAATATCCAGTCAGCGACTTCACGGGCAAAGCTCATTTCATGAGTGACGATGATCATGGTCATGCCTTCTTCGGCAAGTTCCTTCATGGTGGTTAATACTTCCCCAACCAGCTCTGGGTCGAGGGCAGAGGTTGGTTCGTCAAATAGCATGATATCGGGTTTCATAGCCAAGGCACGGGCAATGGCTACACGTTGTTTTTGTCCACCGGATAGTTTGTTTGGGTAGACATCGGCTTTGTCGTCCAAGCCGACTTTTTTTAGTAGTTCTAATGCTTCTTTTGTTGCGATATCTTTAGAAATTTTCTTCACCATAATCGGGGCTTCTATAATATTTTCCAAAACCGTTTTATGAGGAAAGAGGTTAAAATGCTGGAAGACCATTCCGATTTTTTGACGTACTTCATTGATATTATGGGTGGCTATTTCGATCTGCTCACCTTCGACCACAATTGAGCCGCTATCTTTTTTCTCAAGAAAATTAAGGCAGCGGAGCAAGGTACTTTTGCCAGATCCGCTTGATCCGAGTAAGCAGACAACATCGCTTTCATACACAGTCATATTGATATCTTTAAGAACATGTAAGTCCCCAAAAGATTTATTTAGATTTTCAATGCGTATCATTTCTCTTACTTCATTCATTTTTTAAATCCCCCTTTGACTAATCACTAATAGCCATTCTCTTTTCTATAGCTCGAAGACCAAGTGTTAACACGGCAACCAATATCAAATAATAAACGGCAACAATGAGCAAGTAGGTCATCTCGTCGAAATTATTGGAGCCAAGCGTGGTCGCAACATTAAACAGCTCATTCAATGAGATGAAAGCAGCAAGGGAGGAATCCTTGAGCCCAATAATGAATTGATTTCCAAGCGGTGGCAGTGCTCTTCGGAAAGCTTGCGGAAAAACAATCCGGCGCATGGCGAGTCCGCGTGTCATACCAAGTGAGCGACCAGCCTCCATCTGCCCTTTATCAATTGATTGAATTGTTCCACGAAATATCTCAGCAATATATGCTCCGTTATGGAAGGCGAGAGCTAAAGAGGCTGCCCAGAAATCTGGAATCAAAAAAATACCGCTGAAACCGAAATAAAGGATGAAAATTTGAACAATTAATGGAGTACCTCGAACAAGATAAATATAGGCATCAGATATGTATCCAAGTAATTTGATTTTTGAGATTTTTAATAATGCCACAAAAAGTCCTATGATAATTCCGAAAATGATCGATACAACTGTTAGTTCAAGAGTTAATAGAAGGGCATCGAAGAATACCCCGCGGGTATCAACCAATGTTTGAAAAAAATGTGATAAACTTTGCAATCATAACAGCTCCCTTTCCTAAATTATTTATCTGGTTTCTGAGTGATATCTTCACCAAAATATTTCATACTGATTTTTGATAACGTACCGTTTCTACGCAATTCTTCAAGTGCTGTATTCACTTCTTTGAGAAGCTTAGGGTTATCCTTTGGAATCACAATCGCTTGTTCACTGCGTTCGATAAGCTGCTGCCCAACGATCTTAAAACCTTCCTTAGCAGCGGTTTTTCCTGTAACAAAATCGGTAATGACAGCATCATGGCGGCCATTGCTTAAAGCTTTGAGTGCAGTCACATCACTATCATATGTTTTAATATCAGATGTATATTTGCTGGCAGTATCTGCATATGTAGATCCTTTGGCTGCTGCGACTTCTTTTCCTTTTAAATCTTCAGCAGTTTTAATGGAACTGTCTGGACGGGTGAAAATTTGTGGACCGGAATAGTAGTAGGGAGTAGAAAAGAGGACGAACTTTGAACGCGCCTCATTAATGGTATGGCTGGCTACTGCGGCATCCGCTCTGCCAGTTTTTACACCTTCGACAATTCCTTTAAATTTCATTTGCTTTTGGACAGGTTCAAGTCCCAGTTCTTTAGCAATTGCTTCCCCAACCTCAATATCAAAGCCAGTCATAGTCATATCATCATTCATATAACTGAAGGGCTTGAATTCTCCGGATGCGGTGAAAACGAATTGATCTTTGTTGATTAATTCTGCCCCGCTTGCCATCTGTTCCTTTTCTGCACAGGCAGTCAGGGTGGCAAGCAGGAATAATAGAAAGATAAAAGGAAGAGTATTTTTTTTCATTCCACTAGAATCTCCTTTCTGGGTCTGTAGAGCTTGCTTTCTAACTAAATACCCTCAAATGTCATTAATTAACCAAAATACTAAAAAACAACTTTATTGGAATAGTAAATGCTGGTATGGAAGGGGATGGAGTACATACCTAAATAGAATCTGCCTGTAATATCAGGTATACTGATACTGATTAATGGGAGATAAATGTTCTATCCGATAGATGATTTTGTTTTTATCAACATCGCTTTCTACAGAGAAACGATTTGATTAATTTGAGGAGTGAGGTCAATGGATTATAATGATAAAATTAAAAACCGTATTAAGCGGATGGAAGGGCAGTTACGGGGGATATTGAACATGATGGAAGAGGGGAAAGATTGCAAAGAAGTTGTTACGCAATTGTCTGCGGTACGTTCTGCAGTCGATAAAACAATTGGGGTCATTGTCAGTGATAACTTAATTGAGTGTGTAAAAGCTGCGGAGGATGCAGAGAATGCGGAGAAGGAAAAATTAGTGAATGAAGCTGTCAATTTATTGGTCAAAAGTCGCTGAGAGCTTCGGTTGGCTTTTTTTATCGAAATTTGTTATACCTATAGGGGTAATAAAGAAAAGTACTCAAGGGAGGCGAAATCGATCTGATGAAAACAATTGAACCACATGAAGTAGAAGAAAGATTAATGGCCGGGCAGTCCTTAAATATTATTGATGTTCGTGAAGTAGATGAAGTACAAAGCGGCAAAATACCAACAGCAATTAATATTCCTTTAGGCTTGCTTGAGTTTCGCACAAATGAGTTAGATAAATCAAAAGAATATATTGTAGTTTGCCATGCAGGGGGACGGAGTGCCAGAGCTGTCCAGTTTCTTGAATCCCAGGGATATGATGTCACCAATATGAATGGCGGCATGCTCGAATGGGAAGGGGAAACCGAATAATGAGAAAAGGCGAGGAATCGGTTCACGCTCGAGTCCTCGTCTTTTTTATGCCATTTTTTCTTTAAAGGTTCAGGTGGGTCAGCAAAATCTGTGAGATTTCACTTGTTGCTCTCTTTTACCCGTGATTTAATCGATAAAAAAAGCATGCAACTTTTTCAGTATGCATGCTCAGCTTTATCATTTATCATTCGTTAATTTTTAACTTTAGCTGCCTTTTTTACTTCAATATATAGTAGATGGTGATCTTCCGCATCCTGTACGGTAAAGATGTAGCCATCTTCTTCTAATGAATCTCCAATGGCTGCGTCGATTTTATGGGTTAAAAACCAACCGCCTAATGTATCGACGTCCGGATAATCCATGTGTACTCCAAGCAGATCCTCAATCTCAGATAATAGCATTTTTGCGTCCAAAATATAATGATAATCAGCTATTTTGCGAATCTCTGGAAGCTCATCTGTATCAAATTCATCGCGAATTTCCCCAACGATTTCTTCGAGGATATCCTCAACCGTGACTATACCGGAAGTTCCGCCATATTCATCAAGTAGTACGGCTATGTGGATCCGTTCTTTCTGCATTTTTACCAGCAAATCATGAATAGGAATCGTTTCAATAACCGTAATAATTGGTTTGACATAATCTCGGATCGGCATATCTGTTTTCAAACCGCTTCTAAGACTTGCAGTTAGTAATTCCTTCACATTCACAAACCCAATAATGGTATCTTTATCTCCATCAGTGACAGGATAACGCGTATATTGTTCATTATTTAAAGAGAAGACAATATCTTCTAAAATATCATCCTTTTGAAAAGCATGAATTTCTGTACGCGGAACCATAATCTCTCTCGCGATCCGGTCATCAAATTCAAAGATATTGTTCACATATTTAAATTCAGATTGATTGATTTCTCCTTTTTGATAACTGTCAGTAAGAATCATCCGCAATTCTTCTTCAGAATGGGCAATGTCTCCTTCGGATGCCGGTTTTATACCAAATAAACTAGTGATAAAACGAGCAGAATGGTTGAGTGCCCATATGACAGGAAACATCACTCTGTAGAACATAATAAGCGGGCGTGCAAAATTCATTGTAATTGTTTCGGCCTTTTGGATTGCAACTGATTTAGGCGCTAATTCACCTACTACCACATGTAAAAATGTGATAATGGAGAAGGCAATGACAAAGGAAATTACAGACGCTACAGATTCTTGAATGTGTAAATGTTTAAATAGCGGGTCAATGAGATGTTTTACAGTTGGCTCCCCAAGCCACCCAATACCTAAAGAGGTAATGGTAATACCAAGTTGAGTGGCTGATAAATATTCATCTAAATGTGTGACAACCCTCTTAGCTGCTATAGCTTTTCGATTTCCTTCTGCAACAAGCTGATCTATTCTGGTCGCACGGACTTTAACAATGGCAAATTCCGATGCAACGAAAAACATCGTACTTGCCAGTAAGAATAAAAGTAAAATTAGATTAACTATGTCCATCGTCTCCATTCAAATTCTTTACCCGAAGCATGAGTAAAGATTCACCTCCTGACAAAAAAATCCCTATACATATTTTTTCACCAACAGGCTTTTGTTTAAACTTTTTTATGATATATGGTTAAAAATTCACATATATACAGGATACTCCTCCAAGTGACTTTGCTCAATCTTTATGATACTCTTTAACTAGAAAAGAATCATGAATGGTGGGCATTCATGATTCTGCAAAAGCCACTCCTTATTGGAGACAGGTCATAAT
>JAZUQD010000157.1:0-2718 GCA_045605505.1 Pradoshia sp. | reverse complement strand
AACTCTTCGTGCCTTCCTAATGAAAATAATAGATCTTTATATTCTTCGCAATTCGTACATCCGAGTATGATGATTGCAAATTTCACAACCTCTCTATGTGCTGCATGCTCAAGAAGCCATAATGCTTCTTGTTGTACAAGGTATTCGTCCAGTTGAACCTGTCGGAACCGTTCTATTAACTCATCCTGGCAGCTGACAATATCAAAAATGATTTGTTCATATGTGTTTTTTCTTGTTTTGTTTGAAGGGTGATTGACTTGTTCCTCAAAAAGCTTCACCAATTTTTTCGCATAAAATGGCGTAGGATTAGCATCCGCAATATGATCGGATAAACCCGCAGCCAATCGCGGCTCGTTTTCACTATACAAATATTCTTCATCCGGTAATCGGTCATCCACTATTTTATTATGGGATTGAATTTGTTGTTGAATAAACGGAACAATCTTTTCTTTATGCTCCCAAGGAAGAAAGTCTAACTTCAGCGATTCTTCCAGAATCGTTTCCTTACCGACTTTTACAATACAATTAATGCGTACATAACCTCCAATTTTTACGGAAATATTGCACTTTGTGCCATCCCGCAAAACAAGGATCCCTGATAATTTTCGATACGGTATAATATGTGAAATAATATTTTTCCTTCTATTCCGATCAACGGTTATCCCATCAATGACAAGCTGTTCTTCATTCATGTGGTTGATAATTTCAATAGAATGACCCTTATAGTCTATCTTCCACGTTCTATGTACCTCTTTTTCTACGTCTTTCATTGCGTTACTCATTTCACGCTTAAATTCATCTTTAAAGCCCATGATGTTCTCCTTAAATATAGACGGAAGACATAATATCTGCGTCCGACTATTGAATATTTATATTCTCCATTCATCATAATACAATAAATTTACAGGTAATTACTTACAAAATAAAATGATTATGGGAAATTTTATCTAAAAAAGGACAAATTATTTTTATAAAACCCCTGCTGAATACTCCATCTACTTTTTATCAATCATTCAAAATTTTGATAGTGGTTTACATAATGCGCTTGCATTACTATTAATTTCCACTATAATACATGTATACAGGTATACTTGAATATTTTTCTAAAAGGTGAAAATATATGAATGAAACGAAGGAATTTTTATATCCAAAAAAATGGCTTTCCAAGGCTTCAACCGGAGACCATGTAGCCTATGAGCTCAGAATGCGTATTATTGCCGGCATAATTGAAAGCGGTACCACCCTTTCAGAAAATAAATTAGCTGCAGATTTTGCTGTAAGCCGTTCACCTATCCGTGATGCGTTAAAAATACTAGCATCTGAAAATATTATCCGTTTAGAAAAAATGGGTGCTGTTGTAATTGGTTTAACAGAAAAAGAAATCAAAGAAATATATGATGTTCGTCTACTAATCGAAACATTCGTATTTGAACGTCTAGCAAGAATGGACACAACTGAACTAGCAATGGAACTTAGCAAAATACTAGAAATGATGAAGGTTGCGATCAAATATCAGGACGCTGATGAATTTTCTTACCAGGATGTCCTGTTCCACGAAACCATCATCCGCTCCATTGATCACTCCTATATGCTGATGATCTGCAATAATTTAAAACCTGTAATGGAAAGTTTCATTCTTTTATCGATGCGTATGCGCTTCATAGAAGAGTATGAAGACTTTACTAGCATTGTGAAAAACCATGAACTCTATATGGATGCGATAAAAGCTAAAGATAGAAAGCTCATGATTAAGTCTTTACATGAAAACTTTGATGATGTTCAAGGAAAAGTTGATGACCTATGGAGGTCACAACAAATACTATCTAAAGGGGTTGAATAACAAAATGACCAGCTATATGTTAGGCATTGATATTGGTACCACAAGTACCAAGGCCGTGTTATTTAGTGAACAAGGTGAAGTCATCCAGTATGAAAATAGTGGTTATCCACTCTATACACCGGATATCTCTACAGCTGAACAAAATCCAGAAGAGATTTTCCATGCTGTCCTACAGGTTATAACGAACATTATGAAACTCCATTCAGATAAAGAACTATCATTTATTTCTTTTAGTAGTGCCATGCACAGTGTTATCGCTATGGATGAAAATGACCGTCCGCTTACGCCTGTCATTTCGTGGGCAGATAACCGCAGTGAAGCATGGACTCATAAAATTAAAGATGAATTGAATGGACATGAAGTCTATAAACGCACCGGAACACCGATCCATCCCATGTCACCATTAAGTAAAATCGCCTGGATTGTAAATGAGCGGCCTGAAATCGCTGCCAAAACGAAAAAATATATCGGAATTAAAGAATTTGTTTTTAAAAGATTATTTGATCAATATGTTGTCGATCATTCTATTGCTTCATGCATGGGAATGATGAATCTTGAAAAACTGGATTGGGATGAAGAAGCATTAAAAATTGCTGGTATTACCCCTTCCCTATTATCTGAACTCGTACCCACAACCAGGGTTTTCAGCAACTGTAATCCAGATTTAGCAAAACAATTAGGGATCGATCCACAAACCCCATTTGTGATTGGGGCCAGTGATGGAGTGTTGTCGAATTTAGGTGTAAATGCAATCCGCAAAGGTGAAGTGGCCGTAACGATTGGGACAAGCGGTGCTATTCGAACGATTATTGATAAGCCGCAAACAGATGAAAAAGGACGCATCTTCTGTTATGCCCTAACGGAAAAACATTGGGTCA
>JAZUQD010000156.1:0-15071 GCA_045605505.1 Pradoshia sp. | reverse complement strand
TTAAATTTAGTAGCTTGACGATCATCTTCATCCAGTAAAGCTAATTTACGAGCGCGATTCATAATATTCATAAGTGTTTCGTAGTCTTCCTGGATGGTAACTTTATTTTCTTCAACATTATCAAGCTTATGTTGCAGCTCTTTGTTTGTATGTTTAAGATCTCTGATTTCAAGCTTTAATCTTTCATTTTCGGATTGCAAAGCCTGTATCTTTAGGCTGTCTGTATCATAAGTTTGCAAGAATGCAATGATATCATCCATCGTGAGAGCTGGAGGAGTCTTGTATTCTTCCAGCACTGGGAAAAGGCTGGTCTGTTCGTATTCTTCTGTATCATTGATTTCCGGCGTGATCTCCATTTCCATCAATTCATCTTCCATTGCGGTTGTAACCGTTTCAAAATCTCGCAAAGAAGGAACCGGTGGCTGATATAGAATCTTCTTTTTGCCACCTTGGTCTTTACCAAGTAATCTCTGACGTTGCTTTCTTTGTTTGCGCGCAAGCTGCAATGCTTTTTCATAGGAATGACGTACAACAGCATTCCATCTAAATCCACAGGCAGCCGCGGTACGGTTTAATTTATCTCCGACTTCATCAAATGCATTCAATTGGGTACTGCCTTCCCGTACATGTCTTAAAACTGTTTCTGCTAGTAATAAATCATTTTCTTCCGTCCATGCATCTTGTCTAATTTTCATGATCTGCAACTCCCTTTTCTATAAGATTTAAAATAAATTTGCAAATTATGGTTCTAGCATGGACATAAAGGAGCTGTTTTATACAGGTTACTAGATTTTTTCATTAACTAATAGATAATCAGCGGATTCTTGCAAATAGTGGAGCTGGAGTGATACAATACGCTTTAGTCCCAACAGGCTCGAACAACATAAAGAAGAGTCAAATATTTTGGCAAGAAAGGATAGGCGGTCATGTCGAACGAATTTAGGGTATGTGACGACTGTCAGGCTACAAACTTAAAGACATTGCTACCAAAATTAAAAAAGGTGGATCCCGATGCAAAAATTGAGATTGGATGTCAGTCCTATTGTGGACCTGGACGAAAAAAATCGTTTGCATTTGTAAATAACCGTCCAGTCGCGGCGCCAACAGAAGATGAATTAATAGAAAAAGTAAAAGCTAAGATTAAATAAATTAAAAAAAGTCGTTCCTCTAAAAATGTATTTTTAGAAGAGCGACTTTTTTTCATAATTATCCGCTGTTTATTCCATACTAAGGTATCAATCTTTGAATGGGAATGAGGGTAAGAATGAACAAAATAGGTGGATGGATTCTAATCATATTATCGTCAATATGGCTTAATTCGGATACAGGAATTGCTATATCGAACAATGTTCCTGATTTACTAATCACTGAGATTTCTCCTCACGGCAAAACATATGAATACGTCGAGATCTATAATAATACAGATGTAGCCATCGATTTACATGATTACAATTTGCGATACCTCTCTATGAACAAGTCCATGCAAGTATGGGATATTAAAGAATCAACTTTTATAAAGCCTAAATCTACGAAAATCATTTGGTTAGAGAATGATGCTGATAAAGGCAACTTAGATGTTCAGGATTTTAACCGTCACTTTCATACAAACATTGAAGCTCACCAGTTAATCCGTTTGGAAGGTGATTTACATAATAAAGGCAAAAATACGGTTGTTTTAGCAACAGATACAGGGGCTGTCATATCTTATGTATCATATGAAAATGGACTCAACCATTATAAGCAGGCAAAAGAGTCTAAGAAATTAAAACGGGACAAGCAGATTGAAAAAAACACACCGGGTCAGATCAGCGAGGAACAAATTCCTTTAACAGCCAATCAAAAGACGGATGCCGTAAAGCCGATTGTCCGGCCTATTATGATGCCGGATGAAATCCCTGAGCGTTCTGATGTATCGATTGAAGTTCAAATTGAGGATGAACATCTAATAAAGCGGGCCGAAATATTCTATAAAAGAGGTCAGGATTCTACATTTTCACAGGCTAATATGCTTATGAAAACGACGACTACCTATCAATCGACCATATCGAGGTATGATGTCTATGGCTCGGTCCCCACCTTTGATTATTATTTGGAAATATCAGATGGACAGCATGTAATCCGATACCCGGAACAAGGGACAAAGTCCATTAAAGTTGGGAATCCCGATATGTATAAACCGTTGCGACCAGGGCTTTCTGTCCAAAATAATACAATCCTAAAAGGAACAAAAAAGATCCAGGTTCAAAAGGCAACAGCAAACGAACAGGTTAAGCTGACGGTTGACGGACAAAAATTAAAAACGCAACGGACAATTAGTCGTCCAGCTGCCATTGTGTTTGAGGGATTGGGGATTGATGAAAGGAAGAAAAGCGCCGTTTACATCGGTGACCGCCTGATTTCCAAATTGAAACCTACAGAAGGATTTTACCTTCCATATGAGGTTTCCATCCCTATTGATGAAATCAAACCAGGTAAAAATGCCATTTCAATTCATACAGGTAATGAGAAGGAGCCCTTTATGCCCGGGAATACAGTGGGTACAAAAGACATTGATCACTTTTCTATTAAAAATGTGAAGTTATTAATGGGCGATGGGACAATGATTCGGCCGATCAGTGTCCATTCGATAACAGGGGATGGAGATGAAAATCGCGATCGTTCACAAGAAAATCAGGAATGGAAGGTGGGCAATAAGGGGATAGTCATCCAATCCTTTGAGTTTATAATTCCGGCCGATCTGTTTACGGCTGAAGAGGCTGAGATTGATACGACAGCTTATCAGGATGGAATTCATCAGATTGAATCAACCGGAACCGCTAATCATCAAGCAGAAGTGGTGTTTGATAATACAGCTCCTAAACTCCATGTTAAAGCGCCGCTTAACGGAAGAACGTATAAAGGTACATTTACCATTGATGCGAATCCGGAAGATGAGGTGACGTCGATTGCCTCCATTAAAGGCTATCTGGATGGACGGGAGATTAATTTGCCGTATACCACTTCCTCTGGAAGGCTAAAAAAGGGAAGACATGAGGTCACCTTCATGTCAGTGGATGCGGCAGGAAATCGAAAAAAGGAGACCATTCATTTTAATATCGTGGATGAAGCGCCTATTATTACCGGTCAGGCAACCCCAAGTGATCTAGACGAAAAAGTATCGCTTCATCCAAAGCTAGGTGTGAAAGTGAAGGATCCAACCAATGATAAAATAGTGGCTAAGTTTTATTCGGGCAACCGCTATGACTTCACTTCAAAAAGTGAGGACCAAATAAAAGCCTACTCTAATATAGCTGATGAAGAACCGCCTCCCAATCTAACTTTTCCACGTGAAACAGTTGTTTCATCTAAACAAATGAAGCAAGTTTCAAAGGAAGATAAGAACTATTGGGTCACCGATTCTAATAAGGGATTCCCTTATCAGCGCTTTGAAATTTTGGTGGATGAAGCACCCTCGGATATGAAAGAGCTGGAGGTCAAATGGGTCGGGCATTCTTTACAGGGGAGAAAGGTCACTCTTTATGCCTGGAATGTACATACGTCAAAATGGGAAGCATTGGCGTATGGGTACGGCAAAAAGGATTTTACGTTAAAGGCAAAAGTGGATGTAGAAAGGTATGTTAAAAATCAAAAGCTGCAGGTACTTGTGCAGGATCAGATTATTGGAGAAGTAAATCGTCCCTTTAATTTGGTATGGATGTCAGATACCCAATATTATTCAGAATCCTTTCCGCATATCTTCCCGGTGATGACAAACTGGATTAGAATACAAAATCAGCTAGGCAATGCAGAATATGTGATTCATACCGGCGATATTGTCAATGTGAGATGGGACTTGGATCAATGGGATATGGCGGATAGGAGTATGGGTATCTTAGATGAGCATCATGTTCCGTATGGAGTTGTTTCTGGGAACCATGATGTTGGAAACTTGGTTTTAGATTACCGCAATTATGCGAAATACTTTGGTGAACATAGATTTAAACAAACCTCTCATTATGGAGGGGGGATGAAAAATAATACAAATCACTATGACTTGGCTTCCTTTGGCGGGCATGATTTTCTTTTTCTCTACCTGGGCTGGGGCAAAGAAACTACAACTGAAACCCTGAAGTGGGTCGATAAAGTATTAAACCAATACTCCGAGAGAAATGTAGTGCTTGCTATTCATAATTATCTTGATCATAAAGGGAAACGGACTTACAACGGGAGGCAGGTTTATAAAGAAATAGTACGGAAGTATGAAAATATCAAGCTGGTCCTTGCCGGGCATATCTCAGGAGCAAGCCGTCATGTGGCGACTATTCCGCTAAAGGATAATCCATCGAAATCACGCAAAGTCTATGAAATACTGGCTGACTATCAGAGCGGTCCGGAAGGCGGAGCAGGATATATGCGGATGCTTAGCTTTAATCCGGGGGCAAAGGAATTGTCGGTCAAAACGTATTCTCCTTACTTGGATGACTATAATTTCTTTGAGCCAGAGGTCGATGAATTTACAATTGAAGAACTGGAGCTCAATCCTATTCAAAAACAGGTGGCGACTGATTATATAGGTGTTAATGTATACTCCAATACTTTATTGGGTGAAGATAAAAACGGAAGAAATCAGCAAAAAGTACAAGTCCGCTTAAAGAATTTAAAACATCATCGGAATTATTTCTGGTATGTGGAAGTGAACGACAGTTATGGCGGGCATACACGATCGCCGGTTTGGCAATTTACAACCAAATAAAGAGACTTCAATCTAAAAGCAGGTGGGGTTTATCTCCACCTTTTTTAGGTGAAACTTAGGAAATTTTTAAGAAGAGACCCGTTGAATTTTTAGGATAATAAAGAATTCCCCCTTAAAAAAATACACCTACCCAAGATTCCAAACCGTTTTAAATTATTCACGCTAAAAGTAGTATATGTCAGGCTCTGCCTATTCCTTGAGCCCACCTGTTCTACTAATCTACATCCATATTAAAGGAATCGATAAGCTGCTAAATGGCTGTTCGGATTCCTTCCAATCTCTGTTCGCCTAAGAAAGGTTCCATCGCTTTCTTTTGGTGGAAAGAGATGATTATGTTATTTTAGATTAAACAAGCTATAATAGAACCATGACCGATAGGAAGAGGGAATAGAATGATAGAATATTCTCTGGAAAAAATGAATGAAGAAAAAGTATTTAAGGATCCGGTGCATCGCTATGTACATGTGAATGATCGGGTCATTTGGGATTTAATTGATACAAAGGAATTCCAGCGTTTAAGACGGATTAAACAGCTTGGAACAACTTATTTAACATTTCATGGGGCTGAACATAGCCGCTTTAGTCACTCTCTTGGAGTATATGAGATTGTGAGAAGAATTGTGGATGGGGTATTTACCAATCGACCTGAGTGGAATCCAAAAGATCGCCTCCTGTCATTATGTGCAGCTCTGCTTCATGACCTTGGACATGGTCCTTTTTCGCATGCATTCGAAAAGGTATTTGATTTAGATCATGAAGAATTCACGAGGAAGATTATTTTAGGAGATACCGAAGTAAATGCTGTTTTAAAAAAGGTAGATGCCAGCTTTCCGAAAGAAGTGGCTGAGGTGATTGCCAAAACACATGCCAATAAATTGGTTGTCAGCTTAATCTCGAGCCAGCTTGATGCAGACCGGATGGACTACTTGTTACGGGATGCTTATTTTACGGGGGTAAGCTATGGCCAGTTTGATATGGAGCGGATTCTGCGAGTGATGCGGCCAACCGAAGATCAGGTAGTTTTTAAACAAAGTGGTATGCATGCTGTAGAAGATTATATTATGAGCCGATACCAAATGTACTGGCAGGTATATTTCCATCCAGTATCTCGAAGTGCAGAAGTTATATTGACGAAAATTCTGCATCGAGCCAAAGATCTGTATAAGAAAAATTATCAATTCAAGCAGGAACCACATCATTTTTATTCTTTATTTACACAGTCCGTTACCCTTTACGATTATCTGAAATTGGACGATAGCGTTATGCTGTACTACTTTCAGTTATGGGAAGAAGAAGAGGACAGTATTTTAAGTGATTTGTGCTCCAGATACATGAACCGGAATTTATTTCAGTATGTTGAATTCCTGCCATCATCCAGTACGGAAATGAAAAAAGTAATGGAACTCACCCAATTGTTTGCGGAAGCTGGTCTTGATCCGGACTATTATTTGGTGCTTGATTCTTCGTCGGATCTTCCATATGATTTTTATCGTCCCGGAGAAGAGGGCGAAAGAATTCCAATCTATTTACTTTCTAAAAAGAAAGAGTTAAAAGAGCTTTCCAGACAATCAGATATTGTGGATGCGATTTCCGGGAAAAGGCGTACAGATCATAAACTTTATTTTCCTGCTGATGTCCTAGAGGATGAGACGAATCATAAAGAAATAAAGAAAAAAATAAAAGAATGGCTAGAGTGGGATTAATAGTTACAGGAGGAGTGAAGAATGGTGTTGAGGGAGCATACCAGAATTCTTTCAGCCATTGAGGCAGCCGGACATATAGGTGGAAGAAAAAAGCTTCAAAAAATGGTGTTTATCTCAAAAAAACTCGAATATCCTTTTCAGGAGAAATTTGAATTTCATTTTTACGGACCCTATTCAGAGGAATTAACGTTAAAGATAGAAGAACTCTGTAATTTGGGACTTTTAGCAGAAATGAAGGATAAAGAGAATGGGTATGTTCATTATGATTATTCTTTAACAGATGCAGGCAAAGAATTCCTTTCCTTATATGGCAATTATCCGGAAAACGAAGAGCTTTCTGCATGTGTTAAGGTATTGAACAATCATAATGCGCGGTTTTTAGAATTAGTGTCTACGATTTTCTATTTTGATCATTTATCAAAGGATGAAATTGTAAAGAAAATCCAGGAATTGAAAGCGAAACAGCATTATACGACAGAGGAAATAGAAGAAGCTTTTGATTATGCGGAACAGCTTATCAGAGAAAACAAACCAATGTATGCAAACTGATTGATTATTTAGTCCGGGTGTAAGAAGGGCTTTTAAAAATAAAAAGAATGGAGCATACCATATGCTCCATTCCTATCTTTATTGATCGCTGGCCCGTACACCGCCAACAGCATAATGAGATTTAGTCATCTCTTCAATGAACACGGTGATTCTTTCTTTTGGTGCTCCGGTTGTTTCAGAGACTGCTTCAGTTACTTTTTCACATAAAGCTTTTTTTTGTTCTTCAGTACGGCCCTCTAACATTTTAACAGTTACATACGGCATAGGATGTCCTCCTCATTATTTGTAAAAACAATTGATTATGATGATAGTTTTCCATAATCGTGCGTGGAAAGCAAGTGATGATGTGAGATTGAACGAGTGGACCTGAACTGATCAGTTCTTAATTAATGTTTGGAAGGGGGGACGTTTGTGATGTTTGATTTTCAGCGTATTATGGCCGATTTACCATATACACTAGTAACTCTCGCCATTGCCTTCACTGCTCATGAATTTGCCCATGCTTATATGGCTTATAAATTCGGAGACAACACGGCAAAAAATCAGGGACGGCTTACATTAAATCCACTCCGTCATATTGATCCTATTGGTGCGCTTTTTATCATCTTAGTAGGGTTTGGTTGGGCAAAACCCGTACCGGTGAACCGCTTTTTCTTTAAAAATCCTCGAATGAACAGTATTATTGTTTCCATTGTAGGACCATTAAGTAATCTTGTACTTGCTTTTCTGGGGATACTAATCATGTATGCTTTGGCTGTTTCAGGATTAATAGCCAATGTGCCTGAGTACATTTTGTATTTCTTTGATATATTTATTCCCTTAAATATCTTGTTATTTGTATTTAATTTATTGCCATTTCCTCCATTGGATGGGTATCGTATTATTGAGGAACTCGTTCCGCCTGCGGTACGTCCAAGAATGACAGAGTATGAACAGTACGGAGCACTGATTTTCCTGATCCTGGTGATCACGCCGCTCGGTAACTACACCATCGACCCAATCATCTATAATCTTGTACCGGCTATTGAGCGATTCTTAGTTTCTATATTTATTTAAAGGGAGGCTTGTACTTACCCATGAGTCAAGATAAGAAAAAACCAGCTTTTAATATTATTAAAAACGACCCTACTGATGGTCATAAGGGCTTTGGAATGGGTGCATTGAGCCTTGAGAATGTTTCGCCTGTTATCATTGATGTGGAAGCAGGAGAAGCCTTTGTTGATGTTGGCGCCATGCATGCCAGAAGTGCGATCGAGAAACGAATCAAGTTTCTACCCAATAAAGAAGAAGTACCAAATGGAAAGCCGTATTGGCTCGTATGGGTTACGATTGAACAATCGAAAGAAGGAGCCTATTATGCAGGCGTGACAGCTTGTGAAATGACAGTGGATGCCGAGATTCGCCGTGGCTATAAATCGTTGCCAGAGCATGTGAATCGTATGGACAAATCGTTAAAGAGGCATATCATTGTTGATCATATGGATGAACCTTCTAAAATCATCCTCGCTAATTTCCTTAAAAGTCATAATGAAGAGTTATGGTCTAACTCGAGAGATGAGTTAAAGGAACAATTGGGTACAAACTGATCTTTACAGGAAATGTTGAATTTTGGATATTTTTGCAGGATAAATTAGCATATTACTTGTCGGCTTTTTGTAAAAAAAGTACACTAAAAACAGCGTGCAAGCACGTAAAGCTAGGACACGGAAATCCCCAAACCATCGGTTTGGGGATTTTTGTGTCTACTATGTTTTTTTTACAATTTCCCAAAAGGCCAAACCTTTTTGTACCAGGGATCATCCGATGGATTCTTACCCTTATCTTTAGTTGGTGTTAGGTCATTTTCACTATCACGATTGGTATGATGAGGACAATACTTTGTGGGCTCTGTCCCCTTTTTATAATACGTAAGGCGTTTAACCGGGCAGGATTTGTGTGCAAGTAAACCGCTTTCTGGATCAATTTCGACAGCAACAATATTTTTTGGCTGTTTAAAGTCTTTAACAGGTTCATCCTCTAGAGCTTGCTCCATAAAGTTTGCCCATATTTCTTTGGCAGCAATTTTTTCTTGTTTGGTTTCAATTTTCTGCGAATGATCATATCCGGTCCATACACCCGTAGTGAGCTGCGGTGTATAGCCAATCATCCAGCTATCATACTCCGTCGAGCCGGATTTTCCAGCATAGGGTCTTGAAAGCTTAGGGGCAATCGAAGCTCCTGTTACAGAGGCGTAACCATTTAGTTTTTTATCAAAAATACCTGTTAACATTTGCGTCATTACATAGGCATCCTCTTGCTTTAATACAGAAGCTCGTTTTAATTTTCTTTGATAAAGAACTTCGCCGTCCCGTCCTGTAACCTTCGTGATAAAGTAAGGTCGAACTTTTTTCCCGCCGTTGGCAAATAAATTATAAGCATTTGTCATTTCCAGCGGTTTAACACCGGACGTTCCGAGAGCCAATGAGGGAACCTTGGTCATAGGAGAGTTTAATCCAAAACGCCTTCCAGCTTTCACTAGTTCCTCTTCACCAAGAAACATATGTGTTTTGACAGCAAAAATATTATCCGATACAGCCAGTGCCTGGGCCATTGTAATGGAATCATTGGCATAGCGGTTATTAAAATTATGTGGCTTATATTCACTCTTTCCTCCATTAAATGAAAAGGTGGTTACTTCACTTCTTAAAGTGGTAGAAGGCGTGAATCCTTTTTCAAGAGCTGTGTAATAAAGAATCGGCTTAATTGTCGAACCTGGCTGTCTGAGTGCCTGTGTCGCACGATTAAAAGGGCTCTTTTCATAATTGGTACCACCCACCAATGCTTTGACCATCCCATTATGGGGATTCATGGCAACTAATGCGGCTTGTAGGTCGGTTCCAGGCTGTATATTCTTCGCGATGGCCTTCTCAGCGCTTGCCTGCTGTTTGGCATTGAAGGTAGTGTATATTTTTAAGCCGCCTTGTCTAATTAGCTCCTCTTTCCCCTTTAAGACATGGTGTAATTCCTGATTGACGGCATCGAGAAAATACGGGGCTTCCTGTTTTTCCTCTGTTTCCAATGAACCGTAAACCGTCAAATGATCTGCAGATGCCAGGGTTTCTTTCACTTGTTTAGCACTGAGTTTGTTCATATCCTTTAGCGACCCAAGAACAATAGACTGTCGTTCCTTTGCCTCTTTTTTCGAGATAAGTGGAGAATAGATACCCGGACCCTTTGGAATACCAGCGAGCAAGCTTGCTTCAGCTAAGGTTAGATCTTTGGCATCCTTGTGGAAGTAAAAATGACTCGCAGCCTGTATGCCATACATCCCGTGTCCGTAATAAATGGTATTTAAATATCCTTCGAGAATTTCATCTTTGCTGAAATGATCTTCGATTCGCAGAGTGTAGAGAGCCTCTTTAGCTTTGCGTGCCCAAGTTTTCTCAGAGCTAAGGAAAAGATTTTTAGCGTATTGTTGAGTAATTGTACTCGCTCCCTGGACCTTGGCCATCGCAATCGTGTCTGAGACAATTGCTCCTACTATTCTTTTTGTATCGAATCCATTATGATCGTAAAAATTCCGATCCTCAACGGCTAGAGTGGATTGGATTAAATAAGGTGAGATCTCGCCGAGAGGGACCCAATACCGCCTTACGGATCCGTGGCTTTCCGTAAATGTACTCAAATCATCTGCTAAATATTGAGTGGTTTGCGGTACAGATACAGCTGGTGGTCCGGCAAGTTTTACGATAAGCAAGACGGTACCGAACCCTACCAATGTAAGGATGGCAATCAGCGACACAGTAAATATAAAGGCACGCTTGTAGGCAAGTAATTTCCTTCTTCTAAGTCTGCTTGGAGACACATGTCTTCCCCCTGATCTGTTGTGAAATTATTCCTTACCAATAGTATGAAAATAAACCATCATTTTTAAACGTATAAAGGATAGAGAGGTAATAAAATTGGAAATATGGGAAAATCTTTACTTTTTTAGTAGGATGCACTATACTCTTTTAAGTTTAATAGATAGTAGATAGATGATTGAGCCGCTGATATTGAAACAAGAAAAGAGGTTCTACATGGGTATTTGGTTTACGGAAAAACAAACGGATCATTTTGGAATCACCATAAGAATAAACCGCACCTTGCATACGGAACAAACCGATTTTCAAAAGCTGGATATAGTTGAAACAGAAGAATGGGGCAAGATGCTCATGCTGGATGATATGGTCATGACAACCGTAAAGGATGAATTTGTCTATCACGAAATGGCAACCCATGTACCATTGCATACACATCCAAGCCCGGAGCATGTCCTTGTCGTAGGCGGCGGTGACGGTGGTGTAATCCGCGAAGTGTTAAAACATGAGAGTGTAAAAAAAGCTACTTTAGTAGAAATTGATGGCAAAGTCATTGAATACTCCAAACAGTACTTACCGGAAATTGCCGATTATCTTGAGGATTCAAGAGTTGATGTGCTGGTGGATGATGGATTTATGCATATTGCCAAAAGTAAAAATAAATATGATGTCATTATTGTAGACTCTACCGAGCCGGTTGGACCGGCAGTAAATTTATTTACAAAGGGTTTTTATGCAGGTATCCACAACGCACTGAAGGATGAGGGAATCTTTGTTGCGCAAACGGATAATCCCTGGTTTAAAGCCGAATTAATACGGAATGTCTTTAAAGATGTAAAAGAGATTTTTCCGATTGCCAGGTTATATACAGCCAATATCCCAACGTACCCAAGCGGGTTATGGACCTTTACGATTGGGTCAAAAAAGCATCATCCTCTCCAAATTAGCGATGAGAGATTTGCTGAAATAAATACAAAATATTACACAAAAGAGCTTCATAAAGCGGCTTTTGTGCTGCCAAAATTTGTTGAAGACCTTTTAAAATAGCTAATTAATAAATTGATAAATGAGTACGGAAAAGGAGTGCAGAGGATGAGATTTGAAGAAGCTTATTCTGGTAATGTTTTTATAGGAAGTCATCCTGATTTTAAAGAATCAGAAGCAGTTTTATACGGTATGCCAATGGATTGGACGGTTAGTTTTCGCCCAGGGTCTCGTTTTGGCCCAGCCCGTATTCGTGAAGTATCCCTTGGATTAGAAGAATATAGCCCCTATATTGACCGGCATTTGGAGGATGTAAAATTTTTTGATGCGGGAGATATTCCACTTCCATTTGGAAATCCACAAAGAAGCATCGATATGATTGAAGAGTACATTGAAACTCTGTTAGCGGAAGAGAAATTTCCACTTGGCATGGGCGGCGAGCATCTTGTCACATGGCCGATCATTAAGGCGTTTCACAGAAAATATGAAGATCTCGCAATTATTCATTTTGATGCTCATGCCGATTTGAGAGAAGAGTATGAGGGCGAGCCGCTGTCCCATTCTACGCCGATTCGTAAGATTTGTAATTTAATTGGTGCAGAGAATGTCTATTCATTCGGCATTCGTTCGGGTATGAGGGAAGAATTCGAATTTGCGAAGACTTCCGGAATGCATATGTATAAATTCGATGTCGCTGCACCATTAAAAGAAGTACTGCCTACCCTGGCCGGACGGAATGTCTATGTAACGATCGACATAGATGTGCTGGATCCTGCCCATGCACCGGGGACGGGTACAGCTGAAGCAGGCGGCATTACATCCAAAGAAATGCTTGAAGCGTTAACAGCGATATCGAATTCCGGTGTTAAGGTCGTAGGAGCGGATATTGTGGAAGTGGCTCCTGCTTACGATTCATCGGAACAAACCCAAATTGCTGCAGCCAAATTTATACGAGAAATGCTATTAGGCTGGGTAAATAAAAAGGGATAACTGAATAAAACGAGCAATCCCCTGTCTATGATAGTAGAGCCGGGGATTTTTTTTAGAAAAAAAAGATTCAGACAAGTTGCCATAGGGTTTTTCTTTCCCTTATACTTGTATGATTGAGTAAAATAATTAATTCCAGGGGGAATTTATTAAATGACCGAGGAAAAAAGTAACGCACCCATAGAGGTCATGGTTCGATTGAAGACACATATTCAATATGTGGACGATGAAGAGAATATTGAACTAATTACATTTGGTACACTGCACCATATGCCAAATGCAACATATATCCGCTATATTGAACACGTTGAGAATAACGGAGAAATAAACACAACCGTTAAATATGACGGGAAAGAAATGTTAATTATTAGAAGTGGTGCGGTTAAAATGAGGCAACTTTACAAAATTGGCACAGAAACTAGAGGCTCATATGAGAGCATTCATGGTACACTGGATTTAACGACACGTACCAATAAGCTTGAGCATACCGTCCATCCAGAAACGAAAGAGGAGACATTCCATGTTTCCTATAATCTGTTTTTACAACAAGAGAATGTAGGCACCTACTCACTTACATTGACGGTCAAGGAGGAAAAGACAAGATGAACATCGTAACAGAGATTCAGGATCAGATTAAAGAAGAGATTAAGCAAGCTGTGATCAAGGCTGGTTTAGCAGATGAAACAGCGATTCCAAGTGTTATTCTTGAATTGCCAAAGGATAAAACACATGGGGATTATTCCACTAATATGGCTATGCAGCTTACGCGTATAGCTAAAAAGGCACCTCGTGCGATTGCGGAAGATATCATTAATCATTTCGATACATCAAAAGCATCAATTGAGAAAATTGAAATCGCCGGTCCTGGATTTATCAATTTTTATTTAAACAATGGATACTTAACAAAACTGATTCCAACGATATTAGAAGCAGGCGAAGCGTATGGAGAATCCAATGTAGGCGGAGGAGAAAAAATTCAGGTTGAGTTTGTCTCTGCAAATCCAACTGGAGACCTTCACTTAGGACATGCTCGCGGAGCAGCCGTTGGGGATTCTTTATCCAATATTCTTGATAAAGCAGGCTGGGATGTATCCCGTGAATACTATATCAATGATGCCGGTAACCAAATTAATAATTTAGCCTATTCCGTGGAAGCTCGATATATGCACGCGCTTGGAATGGAAAAAGAAATGCCGGAAGATGGATATCATGGCGAGGATATTATCAATATCGGTAAACGCCTTGCTGAAGAATTCGGCGATAAATATGTAAATGCTGATGAAGAAGAGCGGTTTAATTTCTTCCGTGCGTACGGATTAAAGTATGAAATGGAAAAACTGAAAAAGGATCTTGAAAGCTTCCGTGTACCATTTGATGTATGGTTCTCCGAAACATCTCTCTACGAGGATGGCAAAATTATGCCTGCATTGGAGTTGTTAAGGGAGAAAGGCTTTATCTATGAAAAAGATGGCGCTACTTGGTTCAAATCAACTGAATTTGGTGATGATAAAGACCGTGTTTTAATCAAGAATGATGGTTCATACACGTATCTTCTTCCAGACATCGCGTACCATAAAAATAAGCTGGAACGCGGATTTGATAAATTAATCAATATTTGGGGAGCAGACCATCACGGATACATTCCTCGTATGCAAGCAGCGATTCAGGCAATGGGTCACGGTAAGGATACGTTGGAAGTAGAAATCATCCAGCTTGTACACCTGTTTAAAAACGGGGAAAAAATGAAAATGTCCAAGCGTACTGGAAAAGCTGTTACAATGAGAGACTTGATGGAAGAAGTAGGATTAGATTCCGTTCGTTATTTCTTTGCAATGAGAAGTGCGGATACACATATGGACTTTGACCTTGACCTGGCAGTATCTCAATCTAATGACAACCCAGTATATTATGCTCAATATGCACATGCCCGTATTTGTAGCATCCTTCGTCAGGGAGCTGAGATCGGCATTACATTAGAAGGGGAAGTTGATTACAGCAGATTAGGTTCTGAGAAAGAAATTGACCTTCTTAAAAAGCTTGGTGAATTCCCGCAAGCAGTTGCAGAAGCAGCCCAAAAACGTATGCCGCATCGGATTACGAATTATATCTTTGATTTGGCATCTACATTCCACAGCTTCTACAATGCGGATAAAGTATTAGATCAAGATCAACCTGAAAGAAGTAAAGCAAGACTTGCTCTTGTTCAGGCAGCAAAAATTACATTGGCAAATGCATTAAAACTTATTGGTGTATCTGCTCCGGAAAAAATGTAATTCA
>JAZUQD010000155.1:0-7420 GCA_045605505.1 Pradoshia sp. | reverse complement strand
GGTGATACTCCCACAAACCGACTCATTGGGTATTTACCTGATGTACCTGAATTTTATTCTTTTATGACTCCTGAAGAATATTTGCATTTTTGCGGGGAGCTCACTGGAATGTCGCCCTCTAGTATCAAGACACGTACCAAGGAGCTTCTGGGGCTTGTGGGACTATCTAACGAGAAACGGAGAATCAAAGGGTTTTCACGCGGCATGAAGCAACGGCTCGGAATTGCACAAGCGCTTTTCAACCGACCTAGACTGCTTATTTGTGATGAACCGACCTCCTCCCTCGATCCTGTTGGAAGAAGGGAAATTCTAGATATTCTTACCACAGCAAAGGAACATACAACCATCCTCTTCTCCACACATATCCTATCCGATGTCGAGCGTATATGTGATGAGGTCGCATTTCTTCACGATGGACATATTGTATTGCAGAAATCGATGGAAAAGTTAAAAAGAGACCATGCAAGCATCGGGTATGAAATTGAGCTAGAGTCCCCTGAAGACACGAAAAAACTACTTTCTGCTTTTCAAAGTATCAAAAAAAGTAATGATAAACTTCTATTGCTGGAACGAACGGATCAGGGACACACAGAAGCTGTACTACGTTTTATCTTGGAGCATCATATTCCTTTTCGACGTTTCGAAAAGCAGGAACTATCACTGGAATCTCTGTATTTGGAGGTCGTCAGTAAATGAAATCTTTTCTAGCTTTTTTGAAAAAAGAACGGATGGAATGGCTTCGAACAGGACGGGTGCTGATTCTACTGCTAGTATTTATCCTTTTCGGTATTATGAATCCAGCCATAGCAAAGATAACTCCATGGATGATGGAGATGATGGCAGACTCTCTGGAGGGAACAGGCCTTGTTGTTACAGAGGTCACAGTAGACGCCTTGACCTCCTGGACTCAGTTTTATAAAAACATACCAATGGCGCTGATTATGTTTATACTGTTGTGCAGTGGATCCTATACTACAGAATATCAAAATGGAACACTCATTCCTGTACTGACAAAGGGTCTCTCTCGCTGGAAATTCGTTATGGCAAAGAGCATAATGATATTCACTTCCTGGACAGCTTGCTATTGGATGTGCTTTGGTATCACTTATGCTTACAATGCTTTTTATTGGGACAACAGTATCGCTATGTATACCAGCTTTGCCGCAATGTGTTACTGGATATTCGGGCTTTGTGTGCTGTCATTTATGGTGCTGTTTTCCACACTTTTTTCTAGTAATACCACTGTTTTACTCGGAACTGGAGGTATTGTACTAGCGGTTTATCTCATCGGACTCCTCCCAAAGCTAGAATCCTTCACACCGATGAAGCTAACTGAATCCATGAGTCTCTTAACAGGACTCTCAACACCGGGAGAGTACATTACACCGCTTGCATTATCTGCCGGTATGGTCGGAATATGCATAGCTGCTGCTGTTATCATTTTCAAAACAAAAAAGATATAATGTTATGTTAATATAAAAAGCCGCCGTCAGGGATAACTTGACCGCGGCTCTATTTTTATTTGGCACTTCACCTTGAATGCGTCAAGCAACGATAGTGTTGTTATATACAAAGGTGCAAGGTAATTAAGTTTTTGTTACGAAAAATATATATCCTATGTAAATAATTTTTTAAGAGTTAACTCTAGTTCTTCCAGGAGATAACCAGTTCTTCCAAACAAGACCCGCTATAAAAATCAAGAAAAAGGTCAACGCCATTAGGCTTAAATATTTCAGACCAATCCTACTTCCGAAATAAAACCCAATGGCCATATAAAGAGTGGTCCATAGCAAACTTCCTAAAAAGGCGAGTGAGAAGAATTTTGAAGGTGGCAATGCACGCGTTCCAGACATATAGGGAGTTAACTGCCTGAGACCCGGTAAGAAATAACCAAGAATCAATATTCTATTATCAAATTTGTCAAACTTAGCTTGCAAACGTCCCCAGCGTTCTGGTGTGATTTTCAGCCAACCTCCATACTTTTCTATAAGAGGTGTACCAAGTTTCCTCCCAATCATATAGGTAACAAACATCCCGATATTAGCGCCTAACAGAGCCGCACTGATGGACCAGAGGAGATTGAGATTCTGCTCCGCAATAAAGGCACCAATAAAAATGATAAACGTTTCTTCTGGTGCAGGAATTCCTATAATCCCACAGAATAAAACGAGAATGATCACCCAGTATCCATACATCTGTAAATAATGTGTAAGAGCATCCAGCGTCATGTAGTATCCTTCCTGCTTTCAGACCACTTGTTACGTATAAGTATAGGCCTTGCTGCTAAAACAATCTCTTAACGGGACTTATAGTGATTTCCCTGTTCAGTTTCCTTATTTTGATCATCTGTATAGTTGTCTACATCGATTGCATAAATCGGCCTCTGTTTAACCTCTTTAAAAATCTTGCCAATATATTCGCCCACTATTCCAATGCCGATCAACTGCAAACCGCCAATAATCCATACAGAAATCATGATGGATGTCCATCCGGATTGCGTATTTCCCAGCATTTTTTGAAGCAATGCATAGCTCCCTGCCAAAACGCTGACTAGCAGAGTGAAAAATCCTATGTAAGTTACACAGCGGATGGGGGCAACGCTAAAGGAAGTAATTCCATCAAGCGCAAAAGAGATCATTTTCTTTATTGGATATTTTGACTCCCCCGCTTCCCTATCCTTCCGATCATAAAGGACTTCGGTGGTTGAAAAACCGATGAGCGGGATCATTCCTCTTAAGAATAAATTGCGTTCCTTGTATTTTAACAATTCTCCCAGCGAACGCTTGCTCATTAAACGATAATCCGCATGGTTAGGAATCAGTTTTATCCCCAACTTACCCATCATGCGATAAAAACCCAGTGCCGTAGTACGCTTGAAAAATGTATCTGTTTGGCGCTTGTCTCTGACACCATAGACAATATCATATCCCTGATTGTATTTTTCAACCATTTCTTTTATGACATGAACATCATCCTGTAAATCAGCATCAATGGATATGACACAATCAGACTGCTTATGAGCGGTTTTCAGACCAGCAAGCAGCGCATTTTGATGCCCTACATTCCTTGCCAATTTAAGTCCTTTTATCAATGTATTTTGTATGCTTTCCATTTGGATAAGATCCCAAGTATCGTCCTTGCTTCCATCATCTACGAACAATATAGAACTTCTATCTGAGATTAATTTAGATGCCAATAACTCTTTTAGAATGGAAGTAAGCTCTTCAGACGTTTTAGACAAAACCTCCTCTTCGTTGTAACAAGGCACAACGATGGTTAATACAGGTAGATTCATTATGATTAACTCCTTTACATAACATGGTATAGATAAATTCTCCACGCTGAATCTTTATGGTCAAAAACATTCATCAATTCAAGGTCATTATCATCCGCATTGATAATAGGCACAGCCGAAAGAATATATTGACCGCCCATTTCTTTCAGAGTGTCCGTATTCAACTCTAAATTTTGAATCGTTTTAGTTGATCCTTTTCGGTAATCATACTTTTTTCCAAGCTCGTCCACGAAAATATAACAACGGCCGCCCCATTTATCAAAATATTTTTTAAGGTGTGCATTCTTGTCCAGCTCTTTCGCAATAATTTCACGGAACTGATGCTTGTATGCCAATGGATAATAATTGTTATACGTATCCAATGTATAAAAGCCATTATATTGAGCAATAGCGGGATGTAATCCTATGCTTACCACTCTGTATGTGTCCTGAGGTTTTCCAATATAGTTTTCAATCTCAGTAAATTGGTCAACAGCATAAAATTCCTTAAAGGTCGGTGCATGAAGACGTCCATAATACACCTCTGGATTGTAGATAAATAAAACAACCAGTTGTGCAACAATAGCCCCTTGAGATAAGAGCTTCCATCCCCCTCCATATTTCCAAAGAATACGGCAGGATAGGGCGAACAATAGATATAAAACCAATGGTCTTAAAAAATGAAAACGGGCAAAGTTAAAATTATTTAATAATGAAATTTGCTCTTTCAAGGATGCCCAGCCCTCATAAAACCAAAACGCATACCAGGCAGATAAAACAAAATTTAAAATAAATAGCTGTACAAAGTGTTTCTCGCTCTTCCATAGCTTATTTCGATAAATAAGCCATAAAGCAATAAATGAAAGTGGTAAAATAATATATTGATGAAGCGTCAATACATGAGTATGTCCAATTATGTAATTTTTAAATATGAGACGGACAGAGCGCGCGAATCCTAAAGCAGAGCTGAAATATTCGTCGCGGCTAGTTGGTTCCTCAGGGAATACCAAGGAATATACTAAGCGATATTCAATCAATAAATAAATAAAAGTCATCAAGGCAATACTGCCGAGAAATTTCCAATTTGGATCTTTTTTCTTGATCCAGTCATAAAGCCAAAGTAAGCCCATAGCTGCAAGGAAGAAAAAGAATCCCAATACAAAGCTTGAATAGAATGGCAGCAGAATTAAAATGAGCCAATCTGTCCATTTGCTATCTCTTCCTCTAATATTCAAAAAGGCATACAAAGCCAATGGATGGCCTAAAGTAGCGAGCATTCCAGATGGCCAAAAGGGCGTCAAAGCAAAGGCCAGTGCAACAAATACACGGATAAAACCGTGCTCTTCTTTTTTTATGAAATGCTTTCTAAGTAAAAGATACATCCCTAGGAAGGCAAAGAATCTCGTGATCGTCTGGCTGATCGAATAAGCCGTCATAGATGGCAATAAATAATGAAGCCATTCAATTCCACTGAATTCCGTTCCAATCGAATTCCTCGGCAAACCATTGATAATTTGAGGTATGGTCTCATTTATGGGACCGAACAGCATTTGATTATCCTTAAGGACCTTATACCAAGCAATATTCGAATCTAAGTTATCATGAACCCGTATATGCGAATTTTCACCAAGGACGAACATTGGGGCTAAAAAGATGATTAGCAACACCATAGCTGCGGTCAGTAATTTTGTTTCCCCATTCCATTTATTTCTCAATTCCCTCACTATTATACACCGACTTTTCAAGAGAGATTTACAAACAACTATCAAAAATGTAAAATTATAACAATGTTTTTATGGTATCTGTTTAAATATCCAATGTCAAGGACAGACGGGATATTCTGGATGGCGAATAGCTTGCACAGGAGATAGGTGTTAGATAGCATATATAGGTTCATGAAAGTGAGATTTCTCTCGGTTTTAATCACCTATCCTCCGCCTAATCGCAACCAGGGAGCGGGGTATAAAAGTAGGATAGTACGGCTTTCCCCATGACTCTCCCCCCTTTATTTCTTAAATATATGCACTAGTAAAACTGCTTGTTTCTTCAATTATAAAAAGGAAAAAAAACCAGCTCATCAACTGAACTGGTTTTAAAAGCTTTCTATATAAATCTACTGGATTTCCGTTAGCACTTGGATTAAATCTGTCAGTTTTTTTATTTCATAAGCAGGCTTTACTTGATCGCTTGTTTTTTGATGGCGATTTACCCAAACAGATTGAATTCCTGCGCGGTTGGCACCAAGTATATCCGTCATGAGATTATCCCCAACCATTAGGACATCCTTTTTATCAACTTCCAATAACTTTACAGCATGGTCAAATAATTCCGGAGCCGGTTTACCCTGTCCAAAATCTCCTGATATCACGATATGATTAAAATAGGGAGCTATTTCAGGCGTTATTTCAAGCTTAGTTGTTTGTAATTGCGGTGATCCATTTGTCAATAAAAGGAGTTTATATCTTCCATGCAATTGGTCCAGCACTTCAAAGGTATCTTCATAAATGAAGGGATGCTTTCTTCTTTCCTCAGGAAACGTATCAGCCAATATTTGACCAAAATGCTCATCCTCTATCCCTAAAGCTTTCAACCCATTCGTCCATACATCTCTGCGATAGACCGGCATAAGTTGAGCCATCTTCTGAAATTGCTCATGGTTGTCCTGAAAATCTCCCCATAATCCCTCAAAAGGATTAATCCCTATCATTTGCGTGAAAGCGAATGTCTCATACGAGCTGTATAATTTAATCGCTTCTTCCCTAACAGCTGCCTCAAGCTGCTTTGGATCTATCTGAAATTTATCCTGTGCCAGTTTGCAGGTTGCATGGAAAGCTTCCTGCACGCTTTTATGATCCCATAATAATGTATCATCGAGGTCAAACATGATTGCCTTTACCATTATCGGTTCCTCCGTCCTCGCATCAATAACTCTTTTATACAAATCGCTTTATCCTAAACCTTAGCCTTGATTTTGAAAGCTGACACCGAAACTGCCTATACTAGATTTACCACTACCTCTTACACCGTAACACTGGTAAAAAATTCATTATAAAGAGCCGTCACTGCCCGTTTTTCCTGAAGTTCTTTCACACCAAACATCATACTGACTTCAGAAGAACCTTGATTAATCATTTCAATATTGATGCCAGCATTGGCTAAAGCATTCGAAGCCCTGGCCACTGTCCCAACGTTTGAACGCATTCCCTCGCCCACAATCATAATGAGGGATAAATTGTGTTCGATTTTCACTTCATCAGCGTGTAATTCGTTCTTAATCCGGTTGATAATAATTCCTTCAAGCTCCGAGTCTATTTGAGTCTGTCTTAAAATAACCGTTGTATCATCAATCCCCGACGGTACATGCTCATAGGATAACTCTAATTCTTCAAGAATCTGAAGTAGTTTGCGTCCAAACCCAATTTCTCTGTTCATTAAATATTTACTCACATAAATGCTGCAAAAATCATTGTCACTTGCAATCCCAACAACCGGGCCGTTTATCAATTCTTTCTTGCTGACAATCATCGTGCCAGGTGAAGAAGGATTATTTGTATTTTTAATATTTACCGGAATACCTGCTTTAAAGGCCGGAATCAATGCTTCGTCATGTAAAACGCTAAAGCCGGCATAGGAAAGCTCTCGCATTTCACGATAGGTCAAAACACTGATTTCCTTTGGTTTATTCACAATTGTTGGATTGACAGAAAATACAGCATCAACATCTGTATAATTTTCGTATATATCAGCTTGAACTGCGTTTGCCAGGATCGCACCGGTAATATCCGAACCGCTCCTTGGAAATGTCATTACTTTCCCTTCCTTTGTATAACCAAAGAATCCTGGAAAAATGATAATCCCTTGTTTGTTCCTTAAATGATAAAGATTCGTATATGATTCTGCTAAAACCTGAGCGTTCCCCGGCTCATCACTGACAATTAATCCAGCATCACGAGGATTCAGATATTCAGCCTCTACACCTCTTGATCGGAAAAAAGCAGCCACTAATTTGGCGTTATTATCTTCTCCACTGGCTTTAACCGCATCCAAAAACCGATTTTTATCATGCGTATCCTGATTGAGGATCTCCAATAGATCAGCCTTGATTGTATCCACAATAGGTCCTGTAATAGATAAATCATCTGCTAT
>JAZUQD010000154.1:0-1932 GCA_045605505.1 Pradoshia sp. | reverse complement strand
AGAAGATATGGACACAGAAAGCTTTGGACAGATTGAAAATTCACTTCCCTTCATACCTGAATTTAAGGTGCAACATCTTGTCCTTTATCAAACGAATAGCCAATCTATCCCTAAATACGAACCGATTGTGCGAATTCCGTTTACAGAGTGATATTTCAACTAATTATAGATAAATGGTTATGAAAGGTTTTCAGCCTATCATAACGGAACAGCTAAAGTAACAATAAACAAAGATTAAAAAAGAGCAAGGGGAAAACGGGATGGGACAATTGATTAAACTGCAGGATTATGTATCCCGTTATGAACAGGATATTTATCATTATTCTTCTCAGTATGTACGTTTAAAGAAACAACAGTGGATCAAATTAAAACAAGCCTATGAAAATAGAGATATCAATGATTGGTTGATTGGTGCCGAGGATTCTGACTCCCATGACCTACAGAATGAACTGGTGGTCAAAAAAAGGCTGCTTCCGGAAAAGTTCAGGAAAATGTTTACTAGAGTTAAGGGGGGGAACTCTCTCTCCCTAAAGGAAGAACAAACGAATGCAAGACCAGAACAGGAATTGGGTCGATTTTTAAGATTCCTTCCACGTACAGAAAATGATCTGAAACAGCAATTTTTAGACCGAATTTTTCATTATCAGCTTAAATGGGCCAGTTCAACACTAAGAGAAAAGTCAGTCGTCAATGCCAATTATATGCATGATAATAGACTACGTTATTTTCTGCAAAGCTTCCCTGATAATTGCCTAATTCTTTATAAGCCTGTCTTCCAGCTGAAAAATGCGCCGGTTGAACTGGATATTCTGTTGATGACACCAACGGAAATTTGGTGCTTAACATTTCTTGAAGCAGAAGAGGATGCTGTATTTCTGGCGGACAAGGGAAGGTTCTGGACCAGAAGGCATCATAACCGGGCTGATAAAAAAGTATTGAATCCGTATATATCCATAAATCGTATGGAAAGAATCATTGCTCGGATTTTAAGCAACAAAGAGATTGAAATGCCTGTTAGGAAAGGAATCATTTGCCGCAATGGGTATATAGATGATGTAAACGCCATTCATACAGAGATGATGATTGATAAGCGATCTTATCCAAAATGGTTTGAAGGTATGCGCAATAATCAGTCTCCAATTAAGAACCAACAGCTTAAGTCAGCGCAGGTCCTACTGGATTATTGCAGTACTGCCTATAAAATCAGGATGGATTTGGAAGAGGAGGTGGAAGGGATTGATAGAGAGAGCGGTTTATAGGGAAGCTTTAATGAATAGTGAAACGTTTCATTTCATTATAAATCCTGCCGCGAAGAATAGGGGAAGCTTGAAAATCTGGAAAAAGGTACAGAAAGATTTAGATGAGAAAAATATCAATTATCAATTTAGGTATACGGAATATGAAGGGCATGCTAGTGAAATGACAAAGGGAATTTTGGAGAAAAAAAGTGATGCTTTAATCGTTGCAGTAGGGGGAGACGGGACGATTCATGAAGTCATTAATGGAGCTGTAGAGTATAAGAATGCCAGATTATCTTATATTCCAGCAGGATCCGGTAATGATTTTTCAAGGGGCTACAATATTGATAAGGATCCTGTAAAAGCATGGCTAAATCTATATCAAAATAGTAATAAAACGAATCCTATTGATCTCGGATCTTATAAAACTGACAAAAAGGGTTACTTTGTTAATAGTTTGGGTATTGGATTGGATGCAGCTGTTACAAAAGCTGTAAATGAGTCAAAATCTAAATATTACTTTAATAAAATTGGTGCTGGGAAGCTTGTTTATTTATATTTCTTTTTCTTTAAATGGTTAACCTATAAACCATCTAATGTTTCTCTTTCATTAGATGGCAAGGACCTGACTTTCACTAATGTTTGGCTTGTTACGATATCCAATCAGCCCTATTTCGGAGGCGGGATAAAGATT
>JAZUQD010000153.1:0-8039 GCA_045605505.1 Pradoshia sp. | reverse complement strand
TTGATTGATATTGATTGCTTTCTAAAAATAAACAAATTATATTTAACGTTAAGGAGGTGATGAATTGCTGACACCAGAAAGACAGCAATATATCATCGAGAAAATTAACCGCAATGGATTTATTAAAATACAGGAACTCGTTAAAGAATTACATACATCTGAATCCACGATTCGTCGTGATTTAAGCCAACTCGAAGATATGTCCATTTTGAAAAGAGTACATGGCGGTGCTGAACTTGTAAAAAAACGTGGTATTGAACCAACTATTTTGGAGAAATCAACGTCCAGGCTAACGGAAAAAGAATCGATAGCCAGGATAGCTGCAAGTTTGATTGACGAGGGTGATTGTATTTATCTCGATGCTGGTACGACAACCCTTGCTATGGTTCCATTCATCCAAAACAAAGCCATTACGGTTGTAACAAATGGAATCATGCAAGCAACCGCTCTCCAAGATAGCGATATTATTACCTATTTAATCGGTGGTCGGATAAAAAAATCAACAAATGCATTAATCGGGAGCCAGGCAATCAATAATATAAGCAACTACCGATTTGATAAATGTTTTCTTGGTATAAACGGCATTCACCCTGATTGGGGATTCAGTACCCCTGATCCTGAGGAAGCTATATTAAAAAGATCAGCCATCGATTTATCTAAGGAAGCTTTTGTTTTAGCTGATTTCAGCAAGTTTGATGAGACTTCTTTTGCCAGAGTAACAGAATTAGATCAAGCAACTATTATAACGGCTGGGATAGATTCGGCCAAATTGGCTAAGTATAAAAAGAATACAACGATAAAGGTAGTGAAACCATGATCTACACCGTGACACTAAATCCATCAGTAGATTTCATTGTAGAAGTCGAGCAGTTTGAGCTCGGCGGTTTAAATAGGATGAATAAAGAGGCCAAATATCCAGGCGGGAAAGGAATAAATGTTTCACGTATCCTCAAACGAATCGGTTCAAGAACAACCGCTCTTGGTTTTAGCGGTGGTTTTCCAGGAGGATTCATTCTTGATGCTTTGAGAAGTGAGAACGTACCTGAAGAGTTTATCCAGGTGGAAGAGGACTCCCGTATTAATATTAAGTTGAAAACCAGTCAGGAAACAGAGATTAATGGATTGGGTCCGAACATAAGCGCTGAAAAAATGGATGAACTTCGACATAAGCTTTCAAAAATGAACATTGATGACATTCTCGTTTTATCAGGCAGTATTCCCCCTTCCCTTTCACCTGATTTATATATGGAACTAACAAGAGAATATGCAGCAAAAGGAATCCAGGTCGTAGTAGATGCAAGTGGAAAAACCTTACTTGATGTTGTAAAAGAACGCCCTTTTCTTGTGAAACCAAATCATCATGAACTTGGAGAGATATTTGATACAAAAGTAGAAACGATTAAGGATGCCATCCATTACGGTTCTATGCTTGTCGAGCAAGGTGCTCAAAATGTGATTGTCTCTATGGCAGGCGAAGGAGCTATCCTTATTAATCGCGAAGGTGTCTATACAGCTACTATTCCAAAAGGGCATGTAAAGAACTCCACTGGTGCCGGTGATTCATTGGTAGCTGGATTTATCGGGATGTGGGATCAAACGAAAGATATGCAAAGAGCTTTTCAATATGGAGTTGCCTCAGGTAGTGCAACAGCATTCAACTATGACCTTGCAGAAAAAGAAGATATTGAAGCTCTTCTCTCGCAAGTAAGTATTCAAAAACGATAAGGGAGTGAAATCATGAAAATAACAGATTTACTAAAGAAAGATACCATGATCCTGAATCTTTCATCGACGAATAAAAAAGATGTTATAAATGAACTTATTAATCAATTGGATCAAGCAGGAAAATTGAAAGACCCTGCAGGCTATAAAGAGGCAATCCTAAAACGTGAAGAGCAAAGTACAACCGGAATTGGCGAAGGAATTGCGATTCCTCATGCTAAATCAGAAGCTGTGAAGGATGCTGCTCTATGTTTTGGGCGTTCGGCGGACGGAATCGACTATGAATCATTAGATGGACAACCCGCACACCTATTCTTTATGATTGCTGCACCGGCCGGAGCAAACGATACCCATCTCGAGACATTATCAAGACTTTCTTCCATGTTAATGTATGATGATTTCCGCAGGGCTATTTTACAAGCAGATTCTAAGGATCAAATTCTTTCCATTATTGATGCTAAACAGAAAGAACTTGAAAACGAGGATTCTAACGATCAGCCTGCACCAGATGCTGAGGAAGCAAAAGAAGAAGGTTTTGTATTAGCTGTTACGGCATGCCCGACAGGAATCGCGCATACATATATGGCAGCCGATGCCTTAAAAGCAAAAGCAAAAGAAATGAATGTCAATATTAAAGTCGAAACAAATGGTTCTACTGGGGTCAAAAACCCTCTCACTGACGAGGATATTCAAAAAGCGAGTGCGATCATTGTTGCCGCAGACAAAAATGTTGAAATGAATCGTTTCAATGGTAAGCATGTGATTCAAGTTCCTGTCGCACAAGGTATCCGAAAACCGGAAGAATTGATTAACCGAGCCTTAAAACAGGATGCCCCTATATATGAAGCTAAAGGCGGCTCTTCTAATCAAGAAGGCGGATCACAGGAGAAAAAAGGGATTGGCGCCCAAATATACAAACATCTCATGAGCGGTGTAAGCAATATGCTTCCATTCGTTGTCGGCGGCGGTCTCTTGATTGCCCTATCCTTCTTATTTGGTGGAATTAACCCGACCGATACAGCATCACCTGACTATAATCCATTTGCCGCAGCGCTCAATACGATTGGCGGCGGAGATAAGGGTGCTTTCTTCTTACTAGTACCGGTACTAGCCGGTTTCATCGCCAGCTCCATTGCAGATCGTCCAGGTTTCATGCCCGGTATGGTCGGAGGATTATTAGCTGCTTCTGCAGGTGCAGGTTTCCTTGGAGGCTTAATTGCAGGTTTCCTTGCTGGTTACGTAACTCTTGGTGTTAAGAAAGCTTTTAACTGGTTACCTGCCTCTTTGGAGGGAATCAAACCAGTCCTGTTATATCCATTATTCGGCCTTTTAATCACCGGTCTTATTATGATATTCATCATTAATGACCCAGTTGTGGCGATGAATAAAGGATTGACCAACTGGCTTGAAAACTTAAGTGGTACAAATGCTGTCTTTCTAGGTTTAATTGTTGGAGGTATGATGGCTGTTGATATGGGAGGTCCTATCAATAAGGCAGCTTTCACATTCGGAATCGCAGCGATTGCTGCCGGAAATGGTGTCCCTCATGCGGCTGTTATGGCTGGAGGAATGGTACCACCGCTTGGAATTGCTTTATCCACTACGTTCTTTAAAAATAAATACACTGACTCAGAACGAAAGTCTGGCCTTACAAACTATATCATGGGAGCTTCCTTCATTACGGAAGGTGCAATTCCATTTGCGGCAGCCGATCCAATTCGAGTAATTGTCAGTTCTGTAATTGGTGCTGCTACGGCTGGTGCCCTATCGGCAGCATTTGGATGCTCAACTCCTGCTCCACACGGCGGTATCTTCGTTGTAGGATTAATAGATAATCCTTTCATGTACCTGTTAGCCATCCTAATTGGTTCACTTGTGACAGCTGTTCTACTAGGTTTCTGGAAAAAGAATACAGACATTAAAAATGTAGCATAAAGAAAAAAATGACCTTGAGATTTCAGGGTCATTTTTTTATATTTTTTTGCCTTGGATCTTATATACATACTAAAGACGGTGGTGCAACTCTAATATAAAACGAAACGGTTGGTTCTATACTATACTTTCTGCAATTCCCCAGTTGAGCAGTCTCATATCTCTTCTCCTCTCCCACAAATAATCCATCTAATTGGAAAGTCCCTATTGTATTGTGAGACCTCTTCTCCCTTTTCATCTATCAATTTTTTGAATAAGTATATAACTTTAATCAGAAATTTTACTATGTTAATATAATATAGACGTAATAGAATAGTAAATAAACCAAAATTAAAGGAGTTGATCAGGATGAAGCATATAAAAGTTGTGACCTTCGCTGCCGCTGCTATAATGTCGTCTGCATTTGCCCAAGAAGCTTCTGCAGCTTCTTCGACATACACGGTGAAAAAGGGGGATACACTTTCTTTTATTGCCTCAAAATTCAAAACAACCGTTTCGAATTTAAAAAAATGGAATAATTTATCGTCCGATATTATTTATCCAAACCAAGTGGTCAAAGTATCTACTAGCAGTTCTTCGAGTTCAAACACTTCTGAGAGTACAAGCAGTGCTAAAACATACACCATTAAATCCGGTGATACCTTGTCTGCCATTGCTGCCAAGTACTCTACAACCGTAAGTAATTTGAAAAACTGGAATAGTTTAAAGAGCGATCTTATTTATCCAGGACAAGTAATCAAAGTATCTGCCGGTACTACTGGATCATCATCCAGTTCGTCTTCTGGAAGTACATCTACGTCTTCCACCAAGACCTATACGGTAAAATCAGGCGATACACTAAGTAAAATTGCCAGCGAATATTCTATTACTGTCAGTCAACTTAAGAGCTGGAACAATCTTTCCAGTACGATTATTTATCCAAAACAGGTTTTAAAGGTATCTCAACCTACAACTAATTCTGGATCTACTAGTTCTTCAACTTCATCCAGCAGTACATCTTCTCAAACAACCTATACGGTTAAGTCAGGAGATACATTAAGTAAAATTGCCAAAATATATTCTATGACTGTTTCACAAATCAAGTCAATGAATGGCTTAAAATCTGATATCATTTATGTTGGACAAAAGTTGAAAATTTCAAAGGCGACTAGTGATTTGCCGTCTCTTTCTACTCCTTCCAGCGGTTCTTCTTCCGCTCAGGAAACAATAGGAAACCCAGCTTTTACATCTAAACTCATATCCATCAGTAAAAGCTTTATTGGCACAAAATATGTATGGGGAGGAACGACTCCGTCTGGTTTCGATTGCAGCGGCTTTCTTTATTATGTCTTTAATAAAGCGGGTCACTCTATGCCAAGATACACAGCTGAAGGGTTCTATAACCGTTCCTATTTTGTGAGTTCACCTCAACCCGGTGATCTTATCTTCTTCTCTGGTACATACAAGAAAGGAATTTCCCATTTAGGCATCTATCTGGGCAATAACGAGTTTATTCATGCAGATAATAGTGGTGTACGCATCACAAGTACCAATAACAGCTATTATAAAAAACATTTTGACAGCTATAAGCGATTATATGCGAATTAACCATTCAGTGAGCGGATTAAACGTCCGCTCACTGTTTTTTATTCTCCAATAGACGCCTATACTCTCGGATGGTAAATTAATAATAGATTTTAATTTTAAAATGGTAATTCTACTAGAAAGGTCGTTTGGTATGAATCATACATATCTTGAAAGAGAAATAACCGAACCTGTTACTTTATGTGATGAGAAAGGGCAGTTAAAACCCGACAGCATAGGCTGGTCAAGGAAGCCTCTAATTAGCGGAAATGTAAGCGGACACTTTCTGCGTAAAAAGAAATGGAACTATTGGTGTATAACCAATAAAGATGTTCTTTTTTCCGTTACCATCAGTCATTTAGATTACGCGATGGTGTGCTTTGTCTATTATCTAGACTTACATACCAAAACATTTTATGAGAAAACAGCCTTGTTCCCTTTTAAGAATAACAAAATCCTCCCAGATGATGTCCTGGCAAGTACGAGACTCTCCTCCAAACAAATGAACATTGATTTTTTATGGAGTCATAACCATTTCCAACTGAACGTGGAAATCCCAAATTTCGATGGAAAACCGTTGCAAGCAAATCTTGAAATCAGCTATCCTGAGACGGATTCGTTGAGTGTGGTAATTCCATGGAGTAATCAAACATTCCAATTAACAACTAAGATGCATTGTCTCCCTACTAAAGGAACCCTAAGCATCGGATCTAAAATCTATCAATTTAGTCCGGATGAAAGTTATGCCAGCCTGGATTATGGCCGGGGTGTTTGGCCAAGGAATTGTACCTGGAATTGGGGAATGGCTTCAGGCAAACAAGGAAATGATGTAATTGGTTTAAATTTTGGCGGGCAATGGACAGATGGAACAGGCTTAAATGAAAATGCCATATTGATAAATGGACGTTTGACAAAAATTAGTGAGGATATGAAGTTTCACTATAATAGACAAGATTTTATGCAGCCATGGAAGATTCATTCTTTGGCGACTGATTGTGTGAGGCTAACCTTCACTCCCCTATTTGAACGTATTGCCAAAACAGATGCGCTTATCGTTAAATCTGAAGTTCATCAAATGGTAGGTTTCTATGATGGGGAAATCCGCTTACAAGATAATACCCTACTAACCATTCAGCAAATGCCTGGGTGTATTGAAGAACATATAGCAAAATGGTAGAACTAAGATGCAGTAAAAATAGAATTTGAAACACTAGTGAATGAAATATAGGGTCCATATTTAGGACCCTTTACGTTTCTTATGCATTTCATCTTCACTTAAATAATGATGACTCCTATAACCCCCAAACCACCAATTGTTGGACTTCCATAAGATTCTGTTCCAATTATCTCCGTCTCGATTTTACTCTTTCGTTTCGGTACCTTCATATTGGTCAGTCCCCCTATCATTCTCTTCGTTAGCTTAAATCTATCATGCGCCTCAACTTATGAATGTATTTCCCCCAGCGGATTCAATTAAAGATTTCCGTGATTCATATAAAATTTGCTTTTTCTGATATAATGATTATTTGACAAATTTACTCTATAACACTACAATTTATTTGTTACTTACAAAAAATAAGCTAACATATAATAATAACTATAAGTGATAAACATACGGAGGAATTTATTATGTCTAATCTACATAAAGATTTATCAACCATTATTAAAGAACGTCATTCAATCAGGCAATATGATTCTTCTTTTAAACTGTCTAAAGAAGAACTTAAAAGCATACTTGAAGAAGCTACCTTAGCTCCTTCTTCCAGCAATATGCAGGCTTGGAGCTTCATCGTCGTTCAGGATGAGGAAAGAAAGAAAGACCTTGGCTTGTTTGGTAATAATGCAAAAGTTGCTGAAAGTGCCTCTGCTGTCATTGCCGTACTTGGAGATACTGAAATGCATAAAAAAGTCGATAAAATCTACGATATGATGTATGAAGCAGGTTTTGTTGATGAGGAAAACAAAGAAAGACTCGTACAGGATGTTAAACGGGTGTATCCAGGTGCTCCTAAAGAAACCCGAGCAAATATTGCAAGCTTTGATGCTGGCCTAGTCTCCATGCAATTGATGCTCATTGCAAAGAACCGCGGACTTGATACGATTACAATGGGCGGTTTTGATAAAGCTGCTTTTGCTAAAAATTTCAATGTGGATGAGAGATACATGCCAATTGTTCTGATTGCGATTGGTAAGGCTCAAGGAAATCAATACTTCAAAACTGTACGCCTGCCTGTTGAAGAAATCGCTACATTCATCTAAATAGTAATTCTTATAGAGCTGTCCCGCCACGTTGACAGCTCTATCTTTTATTTCTTCTTGCCGATATACAACAGATGAGACGATACACCGAGCAGTGATGGGTCAGTTGCCTTATCAATCAATAAATCTATCATACTCTCCATCTCACATTCATTCTTCTCTTTCCAATAATTCCACTGATGATTAGTCATCATGGCAGCGATATTGAACTAATTAAAGCTACCTTTTCAAACCCATTCGACTCCATAAATGGATCTATATCTTTAACCCGATAATAGTAGGCACCGGTAAATCTCCCTTTTTCTGCATGATTAAAGCAACCCGTTTCACTGAATTTTTTTATTGTATCCACCGTATTATTCGGCTTCCAGTTTTCAGGAAACATAAGGGACGTTAACAGATGCTTCTCTCTCGGCATAAATGCTACAAATACGAGGCCATCTCTTTTGGTTACACGATTCAATTCCTTAATTGCGTTCAATCGGTCCTCTTCCTTTTGTAAATGATAGAGCGGCCCAAGCATGATGGAAGCGTCAAATTGGTCATTTTTCAATTCGGTAAGC
>JAZUQD010000152.1:0-3967 GCA_045605505.1 Pradoshia sp. | reverse complement strand
GACATGAAAGCAATTGAATCGAGTCCAGCATCGGTTAAATCCTCATCATTCTCTATATCTGTCATATCCTCATCCAAATAAGGCAAAATGATTGCATACAATTCTTCTTTTGTCATCGTGACTCCTCTTTTCTCTTAGCTTTTTCTTCTAATGGCTGTTGTTTCTTTACGAGCTGCTCACGCAAATCTTTTTTTGATACTTTTCCTAGATGTGTCATTGGAAAACGATCAACAAAAAGAAACTCATCCGGTATTTTATACGTAGCCAGTCCACGATTTTTTAGAAACCTTTTCAGTTCTCTTTTCGTTGCCTCATATCCATCACGCAAGATGATAAATGCACAGCTTTTTTCTCCCATATAATAGTCCGGCTTAGCCACTATGGCAGCATCATGGACTGTGTCGTGTGCAAGCAAATGATTTTCAACCTCTTCAGCAGCAATCTTTTCGCCGCCACGATTGATTTGATCTTTATCGCGACCTTCTACCGTGATGTATCCATCTTTGTCTACAGACACGATGTCTCCGGTCCTATAGTATCCGTCTTTTGTAAAAGCTTTGGTATTATGCTCAGGTGCTTTGTAGTATCCCTGGATAGTATAAGGACCTCGTGTGAGCAGGTGACCCGGCTGACCTACAGGTACTTCCTTATCTTCATCATCAACTACTTTGATTTCATCATACGGGGACATTGGGCGCCCTTGTGTATGTATTCTCGTCTCATATGGATCATTTAAGCGAGTATAATTGACTAATCCTTCCGCCATACCAAACACTTGCTGAAGCGTACAGTTAAAAGTGGGTTCCATTCGTTTTGCGGCTTCTGAGCTGAATTTCGATCCGCCGACCAATATAACCTCAAGGCTTGTTAAGTCCTCTTTTCGATTTGGCTTAACGTCAAGCCAGTGCAAAGCAATTGGCGGAACAAGCGGAACCATTGTCACGCGATGCTTCTCAATTAACGGAAAAGCTTCATCTGGACTTGGGGTCAAACTTAATACAATTTTTCCGCCGGCATATAATGTTCCCAGTATTCCGGGAGAACTCATAGGATAATTATGTGAAACAGGCAACACAACAAGAAAAACAGTTTTCTCTGTTACGTTACAGCATTCAATACTCCGTTCAATCGTGTACATATATTCATCATGTGTACGAGGTATCAGTTTCGATAAACCCGTACTTCCGCCAGATAACTGCAAGAAAGCAACATCGCTGCCTAGGATATTCACTTCTTCAAACGGTTCAGCAATAAAAAGGGATGAATAATTGATGAATTCTTGTTCCTTACCGACAACGATCACATGTGATAATGATGATGCTTCCTTTTGTACTTGACGCGCTAATTTGCGGTAATCAAACCCAGTGAAAGTATCCATTACGATATAGGCCTTTGCTTCTGAAAACTCACAGAAATAGTTGATCTCGTTATAGCGATGAGATGGAAGTGCAAAAACAGGCAATGCACCTATAGTAAATAAAGCAAAAACTACTTCCACATATGGAGTGATGTTCGGCAGTTGGACAACCACCCGATCTCCTTGAACAATTCCTAAACGCTGCAAGCCAGCCGCCAGTTGGTTCACTCGTTCATTCAGTTCCTGATAGGTTGTCTCGGTCTCGTCATCTACAACAGCAATATATTGAGCGAATTGTTTACTTCGCTGTTTTAGCATCTGTCCAAACGTCAAACCCTTCCAGCACCCTGTTTGTCTATAAAACTCAACCCTTTCATCTGGCCAAGGTGTAAATCCATCTAACATACAATCCCTCCTGGCATAGTAACATCGACTCCACTTTACTGAGAATGATTATCACTCTCATTGACTTTCTATGCTACTCCTGTTCTTGAAAGCGGTCAATAATTATTCCTATTTTTGTAACTTTATAACTAGAGAAGTAAAAAAATGGACTAAAGCAGATTAAACTTTAGTCCTTTATAAATGCACGAACTAGACGAAAAGATAGATATTTATTTGGTACAAAATAGGTTGTTATACTTATCAATACATAATCAAACAAATACTATTTTTCTATAATTATTTCTTTAAAAAATCCCCAAACAAAATAAAGTGAGGAGCCTTTTGACTCCTCACTTATCCAACCATTTTGTTCTCAACCTATTAATATATGGGATAGCCTAATATCGGACTAGTAACACAATGAACAAGATCATCAAATTGAAACACGAACCTCTCCCCTTTCTATTTGTCTGTACCTAAATAATGATTGGCTACTTGTAAAAAAACCCGTCCTAATTGCAGTAGTGCCTGTTCATCAAAATCAAATCGTGGATGATGGTGTGGGAACTGTGTTTCTGTTTTTTCATTAGATGCCCCAACATAAAAAAACGCTCCCGGTCGCTGTTCCAGGTAATAAGCAAAATCCTCTGCCCCAAGGGAAATTTCTTTTTCAACAAAAGCATCTTCAGAAAGCGTTTCTTTTACAATCTTTTCGATTAATAAAGCTTCCTCCTTATGATTGACTAAGACGGGATAACCGTGCGTGTAATCTAATGAATATTCTATTTCGTCAGCCACTGTCATCCCTTCGAGAATGGTACGTATCTCTGTTTCAATTTGTTTACGAACCTCGGAATTCATCGCACGGACGGTTCCTTCCAAAACGGCAGAATCCGCGATAATATTAAAGGCGTTCCCAGCATGAAAGCTCCCCACCGTGACGACAGCCGGTTCAATCGGATTAATCCGTCGACTGACTATTTGTTGCAGATGAGTAACTAATCTGCTTCCATTTGCCACCGCATCAATAGTTTGATGTGGTCGCGCTCCATGTCCGCCTCTTCCCTGCAAAGTAATTTTAAACGCATCAACAGATGCCATGATCGGCCCTGATTTTGTAGCAATCTTTCCGATTGGCAACTCTGTCGCAAGATGACCACCGAAGACAAGATCTACTCCATCCAAAGCGCCATCCTCAATCATAAATTTTGCTCCGCCTGGAGGCTTCTCCTCCGCATGTTGAAATAGGAAAACTACTTTCCCCTTTAATTGATTACGATGATGAATTAAAACTCTTGCAACCGCCAGTAAAGCCGAAGTATGCCCATCGTGTCCACAAGCATGCATGACTCCCTCCATCCTTGATCTATACTCAACACATTTTTCATCATGAATAGGTAAAGCATCAAAATCAGCTCGGAAGGCAATTGTTTTCCCGGGGTGACTCCCCTCAATGACACCAACTACCCCATTCCCTCCTACCTTTTCCTTCACGTTGATTCCAAAGCTGCGCAGCTTATCTGCAATGAACTTAGCCGTATTGGATTCATGAAATGACAATTCGGGATGTTGATGTAAATATCTCCTCCATGAAACCATTTCCTCAAAGTTTGTTTTTAGTTCTTCATAATATCTTTCTGGCATCTTTACACCTCAATACCTGCCCAAATTTTAATTCCGAGTATTTTTATCATCTTAATTATTAAACATAATTTTACAGTTCACCTAAACATTGCGTCAACAATTAATTCCGATTAATTATCTATGATTTATGTGAATTAATAAAAATTAAAGCTATCTATGCAGGTATAAGGGTCTGAACATACCAATCTACATTAGCTTCCTATTCGTTTTACTTTCAAAATCCCCTATAAAAACACTAACCGATCATTACCTGTATAATTAAGGTAATCGGAAATCTCTGAACTATTCTGTTTTCTAAAAGAAAGGTAGTGGGATATGCATTCGTTCATAAAAGATATCATTGATTCTACAAAGCTACGGTATGGGTTGGATCACTATTATCTAGAAAGATATTCATTCTCTCGAAAATTGAACATTTTAAATAAAACTGAGTATACGCTGTGTATGGAATGGTTTCCCAATCAGGTAACGGAACAAGAGGATGAAGATCTTAATCCTGAAGGGACAGCGGTTATTGACTTTAATATGAATAGCCAAAAATATGAACGTATTATTTTTGTGGGTGGTATATCTTTCGCAAAT
>JAZUQD010000151.1:0-7679 GCA_045605505.1 Pradoshia sp. | reverse complement strand
GGCAACGTATGCTCCCTTGCCTACAGTTACCGGAGCTACCAGGTTAGAGTTGCAGCCGATAAATGCCCCATCTTCAATTGTAGTCAAGAATTTATTTTTACCGTCATAGTTAACTGTGATGCTTCCGCATCCAACATTAACACCTTCACCAACTACTGCATCCCCTAAATAACTTAAGTGGGAGGCTTTGCTTCCTTTACCAAAGGACGTTTTTTTGATCTCAACAAAGTTGCCGATTTTCACCTCGTCCATAATATTGGACTGTGGACGAATGTGAGCAAAAGGACCTATTTGAACTTCAGATCCAATTTGGCTATCGTGAGCGACTGATTGGCGAATGACTGTATTATCCCCAATCTCACAGTTTTGGATTTCAGTATTCGGTCCTATTTTACAGCCGCTGCCTATTACCGTTTTTCCAGTAATGGTTGTCCCTGGATAGATATATGAATCACTACCAATTTGGACATCCTTGTGGATGTAAGTATTATCAGGATCAACAAGGGTAACTCCATTGCGCATATGCTGTTCATTTATGCGGCGTCTCATGTAACCTTCAGCTTGTGAAAGAGCTACCCGATCATTAATACCCAGTGTTTCTGCAAAATCCGGTGTCTCATAAGCAGAAATAATTTCACCCTGTTTCTTTAGTATCTCAATAACATCTGGTAAATAGTATTCACCCTGTGCGTTATGATTAGAAACATTTTTTAAGCATTCAAATAAAAGCTTATTATCAAAACAGTACGTGCCCGTATTAATTTCCTCAATGAGAAGCTCTTCTGCAGTTGCATCTTTATGTTCTACAATTCTTTCTACCAAACCTTCTGCATTTCGAACGATACGTCCATAACCAGCAGGATTAGACGTGCGTGCAGTAAGAATAGTAGCTTTTGCTTTTTGCTTAGTATGCAGATTCAACAATGCCTCTAAAGTTTCTGCTGTAATAAGAGGTGTATCTCCGCAAATCACAAGTGTTGTGCCTTCAACATCACTTAACAGATCTTGTGCTTGCATAACCGCATGTGCAGTTCCCAGTTGTTCTGCCTGCAGAGCGTATTCAGTCTTATCTTTCAAAACTGCTTTAACCTCTTCAGCGCCATGACCAATAATCGTTACAATCTTCTCTGCCTTAATGGATGACACATTTTCAATAACATGTTCTACCATCGGTTTTCCGCATACGGGATGTAATACTTTATATAAGCTGGATTTCATTCTAGTCCCTTTTCCCGCGGCTAATATTACAGCATTTCGGTTCGTCATGATTGCCCTCCGTTTACCTTTTTATCCATTACGAATATACCTTAACTCCTTATTCTTTTCAAGGAGTGGGGCTAAAACCATTTATTAAATTAAATTTTGAACAGAAAAAAAATGAAGGAATTAAAGGGGGAGGATTTCATGGGGAAATAAAAAAGAGCCTCTCAGATGGTCGGCTCTAGGTGTTCAGTAAATTTTTCTATCTATTAAGATGCTCCTGCTCCTTCTAACTCTACTTCTTCCATTTCACCGATACGGTGATATTCAGCAAGTACAGCTTCCTGGATTTTACCGCGCGTACCAGAATTGATTGGATGAGCGATGTCACGGAATTCTCCATCAGGAGTACGTTTGCTTGGCATTGCCACAAACAGTCCATTATTCCCATCTATAACTCGAATGTCATGAACAACAAATTCAATATCCAAAGTAATGGATGCAATCGCTCTCATTCTTCCAGCTGTATTGACGCGGCGTAATCTTACGTCAGTCACTTCCATTTATGTCACCACCTTTTATAATTGCGAATTACTAACTATTTCCACAAAACTCTCAATATCCCTTCTTTTTTTTGAAAAAAATAGAAATATTTGTGAAAATTTTTTACCAGCTAGTAAAAATAGCACTATAAAAGGCAATAACATCTGATTCTATTATTTTAATTCCTAATCACTCAGTAATTAAAATAATTTCCTTTACTTACTTTAATTGTTTTTTCCTTCATATTTACATCAGTTAATTTGATCAAAGATAGATATTCATCGACAAGGCGTTCTTCTGCGTTTTCCGCCTCTACAAGCACAGCAATTCCTGCTACCTTTGCATCAAATTCCTCAAGCAGATTGATCATACCATTTACGGTTCCGCCGGCTTTCATGAAGTCGTCCACAATCAACACGTTCGAATCTCTTTGAAGACTTTTTTTGGACAAGACCATCGTTTGTATTCTTTTATTTGAGCCTGATACATAATTAATACTTAGAGTCGGCCCTTCTGTCACTAAAGAATCTCTTCTGACAATCACTACAGGCACATTTAAATAGTGAGCTACCGAATAGGCTAATGGGATTCCTTTGGTTGCTACGGTCATAACTACATCAATATTTTGATTGGCATAATGCGATGCAATTAATTTACCTACATTACCCACTATCTGCGGCTGTCCAAGAATATCAGTCATATATAAATAGCCACCAGGTAACAGCCTTTCAGGTGTCTCCATTAACGTACATAACTCATTAATAATTTGGTTGGATTCCTCTTTGCTCACACCCAACATATACTTTACTCCACCTGCTGCTCCCGGGACGGTCACTACAGTACCATTTCCTCGTAGCTCCAATGTCTGTTTTATAATCCCGAGGTCCTCACTTATGGAGGACTTCGCTGATTGGTATCTTTCAGAGAAAAAGGATAAAGGTATTAGAGTAGAGGGATGATCCATCAAATAAGTCGTCATATCTACAAGACGTTCACTTCTTCGCAATTTCATATTTACCCCCAGAACACGAATATTTAATTATAATTCTATATTAACGTCCGGGCTTATTCAATATCCAGCCTGTTGCCAAGCAAACGAACTGCATATACATGTTCACAAAAACCCATTAACCCATTATATACCCGCTGCATGCGCGAATCATGTTCTACCAAACCAAATACAGTCGGACCGCTTCCGCTCATTAGCACAGCATCTGCACCAAACCTTCTCATTTGTTCTTTAATCATTCGTACTTCCGGATACATATTTAACGTTACACTTTCTAATACATTTCCCATACTTTGACACATAGCTTGGTAATTTTGATCATTTATGGACTCAACCATTGCATTTATATTTGGATGTACCAGTTCATTGATTTTCAAATTACGATAAACATCAGCTGTCGAAACACCTATTGTTGGCTTTGCTAACACAACCCAACAGTTCGGAGGTGCAGGTAAATGTTCAATTCTTTCACCCCTGCCTCTAGCAATTGCCGTTCCGCCATGCACGCAAAATGATACATCAGATCCTATTTCAGCCCCAAGCTCTGCAAGCTCATCCATAGAAAGGCCAAGATTCCAGATACGGTTTAACCCTCTTAAAGTAGCTGCAGCATCACTGCTGCCACCAGCAAGCCCTGCTGCTACAGGAATATGCTTATCGATGGTTATCTCAATACCTGTTTTAATCTCAAATCTCTTTTTTAATAAATCCGCTGCCTGATAAGCTAAATTACGGCTATCATCTGGCACGTAACGATTGTGCGAATTAATCCTAATCGTATTGCTGTTTAGCTCCATCAATTCAATCCGATCAGCCAAATCAACATTCGTCATAACCATTTCAACTTCGTGGAAGCCATCTTTCCTTTTGTATAAAACATCCAATGCCAAGTTAATCTTAGCAGGTGCTTTTTCCATCCATTTCATTCTGTTCACCTACTTTATCCTTTTGTTACCTTCTCACATTGTACATTTTCGTTTCACCAATCGCCACTATTCGTTTAAATTTTTCATTTTTTATTGTGGCAAACAAGAAAACCCCAGGATTAAATTCCCAGGGTTTCTTTGCCGCACCGAACTCGTATTCGTTCAGGAAAGTCGATTATTACAGTGGTTATGATCGATTGGCTAATTGTTGTTCGGCTATTTCAATTGCCCTTTTCACCATATTTCCTGCATCTACAGCTCTGATTCCGCCCCATCCTTCTTTCTGAACAACGTCCCAGAAACCAAGCTCTTTAGCAAGCTCTTCTTTAAACTTTTCAGACATCATACCTCGTCTTCTGCCCAAGTTTAACAGCTCCTTTTTATCGGATACGGCTTTTATATCATTTATCTAAATTTGATTTTCATAACAGCCAATATATTCATTTTAGGACAAAATAAAAAAGCAGAGAACTAGTGTTCACTGCCGTTACGCCATTTTCCCTGATGTCTCTTCAGTAAATGTTAATTCAACCGTTTCTGTTAGTACATCTGCATAGCTGTAGGAAACTCTTTCAAATGAGTTTTCATCCTGATCTAATTCGACTACGAATACTGCAGGATAAGTTTCAGCTAGTACACCTGAACGTTCGATAGTTTTTCTTCTACCGCCATTCGCTTTGAGTAGCAACTTCTGTCCCAAATGGGAATCCAAAATCTGTTTAATATCATTCAAACTTTTTGGCATGCTTCGTCCACCTCACTAAAATTAGTATATCACATAGTCAAATGACGGTCAAACAAAATAATAAATTATATCAGTGATTAAATTTGTTTGTCAATGTTTTTCGTGCGAAAAGTACTGCTTTTTTTCTCTCTTTTATTCTACCCTATTCGACAGATACATATGTATGAAAATTCCAACCCTCTCAAAGCAATACATTCAAAGGTATTCACTGTGTTTTTTAAAAATCATTCTACTCTTTTTATTATCAGTGATTTTCATCCTATGACTCCTACTTCCCACCCAATTTCAGCAATGAAATTCATAACAAATGTATTGTAAGGAGTCTACCAAATCGCATGAAAAAAGTACCGATTAGATTAGCCATCGGTACTTTTTGCTTGTAACTATAGAAATAGTCTCTAAACATCTGAGAAGAGATCGATTGAGAATGATGATTATAATACATGTACTACTCCTTAAAATAGCCCTAAGGAAAAGTTTAATTATAATCATCTATCTTTATCTTTATCGATTTCATCCTTATCTTCGTTTGTATGATAAGGCATTCCGATTCTGAGTACACCTTTTGATTCAACCCCTCCAAGTCCTTTTTCACCCGTCAAGGTATTCCGAAGGACTTCCCAAACATGTACTTGATCCATAAAAGGTGTGAGACTAATTTTTCCAACGATATAAACTGGATCTAATGCATGAATATTTACGCGAGACGGGGAGCTTGCGAAATTTGCCCCTGCAACGATTAGGGATTCAAAATGGGATTGGCAAGCACCCGCAAAAATAACCAAATGGTCTAAATGATGAATTTTTTTTCGTGCCTCTTTCACCGTAAGTACAAAATCTTTTGAGTGTCGATACGCATTTATATCACTGATCGCACCTTTTGACTTAGAATAAGAGTCATGTCCTGTAATTACCAGGATATCAGGTCTATAAAGGTCTAATAATTCTCCAACCCTCTCAGGCATTTCGCGCTCCTTGCAATGTTCACCATGAACAGGAATTCCAATACGCTTATATAAACTTAGACATTTTTCCAAATAACTAGGATCCCCATCAAGATGAAGGACCTTACCAGGAACTTGGAAATAACCTGTGGGCTGCCGGTAGCCATCGGTGGCTTCATATTCTTTTTTATGGCGCAGACGCTCAAATTCCTGTGTAATTAGATGATTCGATTGATCAACCATAGTATTTGTATAACGGTATCTCATTACCCTCTCATCTTCTCCTATCAGCTGTAAATCACTAAGAGGGGCATCCGCTTCCAACCGTATATCCTCACCAAATAATATAGCTGTCTTCCCGCCCTCTTGCTCCCAGATGTCTATGACACGAAAATATATATCGCAATCATATGATTTTCGACCGACTATATCATTAATTTTTATCATGAAAGCCTCACTCCATATAATGTCACCACAACTAATCAATGGATTCAACATAGGCTATGCAAGTCAGACGTAAGATGTGAAAAAGAAAAAGCCTGTAAGAAAACAGGCTTTTTCAAGTGCACTCCAAAATTGGTTTTAATCATTTAGTGTGCAGTATACTTTGGAGTTTCATCATTTAAGATTTAAAATAAGGTCTCAACGCATTGCTTAAATCTGCAAACTCCTGCAGAGATAAAGTCTCTCCTCTTCTAATTGGATCAACACCGGATTTTTCCAAACCTTGTAATATCAATTCCTTCTTTGCTTTCCCTTCCGGCAACTGGGACACTAGATTATTTAAAATTGTTTTTCTTCTTTGTGCAAAGCTTGCTCTTGTAATTTCAAAGAAGAAAGCTTCATCATCCACCTCTACCGCTGGCCGGTCTCTTACTGTAAGGTGTATGACAGCGGAATCTACGTTCGGCTGTGGTACAAATACAGTTTTAGGAACTATCATAGCAACTTCAGCTTTTGTGTAATATTGAACCGCTATGGATAGTGAACCATATTCTTTTGTACCAGGAGCTGCTGCCATACGATCAGCAACTTCTTTCTGAAGCATGACAGTAATGCTAGCGAGTGGCAAGTGTTCTTCAAGAAGCTTCATAATGATTGGCGTCGTAACATAATACGGCAAGTTCGCTACCACATGGAGATCTTCTACCTGATCAGTAAATTCTTCTTTAATAACTTTTGCTACTTCCGCTTTCAATATATCCTCGTGTATGATTTGGATATTATCATAAGCCGACAAAGTATCCTTTAAAATCGGCAAAAGACGCTGATCTATTTCAAAGGCTACAACCTTCTTACAGTTTTTTGCTAATTGCTCTGTCAACGCACCAATACCCGGTCCTATTTCAATTGCTCCGCTCTCAGATGTAACACCTGAGTGCTGCACAATATTTCGCAGGATATTTGTATCGATTAAAAAGTTCTGACCAAGGCTTTTCTTAAATGAAAAGCCATACTTATCCAGAATCTCTCTTGTTTTAATAGGGGTTGCAATATCTTTATTCATTTATTTCCACTCCATTTATATGTTCGATTGCCTTCATAAACTCTTCCTTAGTGATGCCAAACATCTTTAATCTTGTATATAGCTGTTTGCCATTAGCATAGCCAATATTCAGGTAGCGACCTAACCTTTCCCTTTTTTCAACTGATCCGGGACCTCCAATTAAACCAAATAAAATCAAATCATCCATACTTATCACTTCTTCTTGATCCGTATCCATTTGCTTGGCATTTTTTAATGCCTCTCGGATGGCTTCATCAGATGCATGTTCAACACCCAACCCGCGTCCTGATTTATGGATAGCTAAGTGTTTCGGCAAAAAGGCATGCTGGCAACCAGGTACTTCCTGTGAAATAATCTTCCGTATTTTTTCTCCAGGAAAATCAGGATCTGTAAAGACAATTACTCCTCTAACCTGTTGAGCCAAGCGAATTTGATTGAGAGTTTCTTGATTAATAGCTGAACCATTGGTTTCTATTGTATCTGCATTAAGGGCACGTTTAATGGCTGTAGTGTCGTCTTTTCCCTCAACAACAATGATTTCCTTTATCTTCATTTTCCCTCCAAAAACTTTTTATCTAAAATTTGTAATTAATAATTGATATATTCGTGTTATTTTTGTAATATTAATGTAATGTTAAGTTGATTTACGTTTAACTCTGCCTATTATAACGCAAAAAAACAGCGGATACGAAATCCACTGTATAAATTACCGTACTATTTAACGAATAACTTTTATTTTCACCCTTTTGACACCCCAGTTATGCGCTTCGGCAGTTGTGGGGACATAAACATCAATTTTATTTCC
>JAZUQD010000150.1:0-2521 GCA_045605505.1 Pradoshia sp. | reverse complement strand
CGATTGGTCATTCAGCTCTACCAATTTAGTAAAATCGGCATTACCTGTTTCTTCTGATATAACCTTGTGTTTATCTTGATCCAGCTGCTTCTCCAATTTATACATCTGATATTCATCCATCGCATATTGAAACAAATAAATCCCTGACCAGCAAAACACAATCAGTAGTCCTAAAACGATCAACTTTGACCTAATTGTCCGACTTTGCTTCATGCCTCTCAACTCTCTTAATGAAATTATTATTCTTATATATTATAAGTTTAATATCAGACATTTCAGAATACAATAGTTTATCAAATAACATAGAACCTCCACATACTTTTTTAACCATAAGGAGTTTAAAGTCTGACTGATTCTATCCCTTTAAAGTTTTAAAAACTTCTCAAGCAATTTTTAGGAATCATATACATACTCGGATAGGAATTCTACTTCGTAGAATTATTCTTTTTACTCCCTTTCATACTCTATATTGTTATTTAAATTAAGTATTCCCTCACCAATTTCCATTGAAGTCTCTTCTTGTTGTAATTTAGTCATCTCAGATCCTCATTCTAGTTGTTCATCTTTCATCGAAACAATCAATCATCCGTTTGTATGCTTTTAAATGATAAACTTAGTTGCTGAACTGTTTCTTCACTTAACTCCAATTCCCAGTGCATAATCTTATTCCTGTCACCTTCTCATCCTTATGTCTTTCTTGAGATTGGTACCAATTCAGGGAGAACATGGATATTTTTCGTCATTATTCGACAATATTTGCATAAAACTTGACTGAATTTTCTCTTTAATGTTACCTTCAATATGGTTAACCAAAAGTTTACTATTTAAATTGTTAGATAGATTAGTTGTTTATATGCGACTAAATATTATTAAACTAGTATTCCTAGGCATTAGTTGATAATATACCTAAACAATACTGGAGGCACATTTTATTATATGAAAATAAAGATAGCCCTTACGATGACATCAGTCATTTTGTTAAGCCCCATGTCAACTTTTGCTGAAACATACACAGTAAGATCTGGTGATAACTTATGGGATATATCGGAACGTAATAATGTTAATTTTCAAGCACTTTTAGAAGTTAATAATCAAATTTCGAATAAAGACTTAATCTATCCCGACCAAGTTATTAACATGCCTGATACTATGAATGAATATACTGTACTTTCTGGCGATACATTATGGGATATTGCCAGGAAATTAGACGTGGATTTTCTTGAATTACTAAATGTAAATTCTCAAATTCATGATAAAGATCTAATCTTTCCAGGACAAAAAATTAATCTACCAAAGGTGAAAGAATCTGAGAAGGAAGTTACTAAACCTGAAGAAACTACTCCTGAAGTAACGGAGCCTGTTGAGACTACACCTGAAGTAACGGAGTCTGTTGAGACTACTTCGGCAGTAACGGAACCTGTTGAGAACACTCCCGAAGCAACGGAACCTGTTAAGACTACTCCTGAAGTAACGAAGCCCGTTGAGACTACTCCTGAAGTAACGGAGTCTGTTGAGACTACTTCGGCAGTAACGGAACCTGTTAAGACTACTCCTGAAGTAACGAAGCCCGTTGAGACTACTCCTGAAGTAACGGAACCTGTTGAGACTACTCCGGAACTAACGGAACCTGTTGAGACTACTCCGGAAGTAACGGAACCTGTTGAGACTACTCCGGAACTAACGGAACCTGTTGAGACTATTCCGGAAGTAACGGAGCCCGTTGAGACTACTCCTGAAGTAACGGAGCCCGTCGAGACTACTCCTGAAGTAACGGAGCCCGTTGAGATTACTCCTGAAGTAACAGAGCCAGAAGGCAATGACCAAGCCATCGTCAACCAAATTGTTGCATTAGTCAACGAGGAAAGAGCTAAAAACGGTCTACAACCTCTCAGCAATAATGCAGACTTATCCGTGGTTGCTTACACGAAGGCTATGGATATGTCAGAAAACGGTTATTTCTCCCATACTTCACCAACATACGGAAGTCCCTTTGATATGATGAAGACTTTCGGGATCACATACGTAGCAGCAGCTGAAAACATTGCGCAAGGCCACAGAACAGCTGAAGCCGTTATGGAAGGTTGGATGAACTCAGAGGGTCACAGAAAAAATATCCTAAATCCAAACTTTACTGAAATCGGGATTGGTTATGAAAAGAATGAGCATTACTGGGTGCAAATGTTCATTCAAAATTAATCAACACTGTAATTCATTATTTCTAACAAAAACGCCTCTTTCCTTATTGGTAAGAGGCGTTTTGTTGTTTATAAAAAAAACTCCTTATACTGAAATTCATCAGTATAAGGAGTTTTTCCTTTTGAGCTTTTATAATACTTCTCAAGCGTCCTTGAAATCATATAAAATACTCGTCAATAAATTCTACTTCGTTAATTATTTTTTAAGGTTGTAGAAAGATTGAAGACCTTTGTATTCAGCTAAATCGCCAAGCTCATCTTCGATACGAAGAAGTTGGTTGTATTTCGCGATACGGTCTGTACGGCTCATAGAACCAGTTTTGATT
>JAZUQD010000149.1:0-7833 GCA_045605505.1 Pradoshia sp. | reverse complement strand
AACATGGCCAGCTTTACCAAATAATCCGCACAAGGGATCGTTTGGAACTGGGTTATTAATTGCTGGGAGCGAAGAGATGCCTGGTTGTGCAATCTTGGCCGGACTCGGTGCGATGCGTTCTGGTATCGGGAAACTAATGATTGCAACAGATCAACGTGTATCGAATATTGTTTGTCAGCGGCTTCCTGAAGCAACTTATTGGTATCAATCGCTTCAAAAATTAAAAGAGAATTACGACTTATCAAGTATGAAAGCAGCTGCAATGGGACCGGGCTTAGATCATGATGCTCATTTGGATGATAAAATTCAGTTTTTGTTGGAGCAGTCTGATCTCCCTCTCATTTTAGACGCGGCAGCTCTTCAAAAAAGAGAGTATCCAAAGGGGCGGCTAGCACCTATTATTCTGACCCCTCATCCTGGCGAGATGGCACGAATAACAGGCTTATCAGTTAAGTGGATCAATGAAAATCGCTTCTCGGCAGCGCGTGACTATGCGATTGAGCATGGGGTGATTGTTGTTTTAAAAGGGGCAAATACGGTGATTGCCTTTCCTGATGGAACGGGCTATATCAATCAAACGGGTAATCGTGGGCTTTCAAAAGGAGGTTCTGGTGATACATTGCTCGGTATTATTTTAGGGTTAATCTGCCAGGGTAGGGAATCATCCTATTCTTCAGCAGTAGCGAATGCTGTTTATCTACACGGAAAAGCGTCAGAATATTGGGCAAATGATCGTGAGCCGAGCGCGATGCTGGCAACCGACATTATGCAGGTTTGGCCTTATCTGTTAAAAGAATTAAATCTAAAAAAATAGTTAGAGAGGTATTAAGTTAGCAAAAAAGCGGGAATAGACAAATAACAACATAGAAAGGAGCCTTATAATGAATCGAGTCTATACGTACACTAAGGAGGAAGAAATTGTAAATGCAGTTACGCATGGCATAGGAGCAGCTTTATCCTTTGCAGCACTCATTTTAATGATTGTATTTACAGTAACCAATGGAGCAGAAGGTAGACTATGGGTTGTTCTAATTTATGGGATATCAATGGTGATGCTTTATACATTTTCGACTCTTACACATGCATTTCCTGAAGGAAAAGCCAAAATAGTTATGGAATTTTTTGATCATACTTCCATCTATTTATTTATTGCAGGGACGTATACTCCATATGCAGTCATTGCAATTGGAGGTAAAACAGGATATACATTATTGGCAATCATTTGGACTTTAGCTATAGGTGGGATTATTTTTAAGGCTTTTTGTCTGAGGAAATTTGTCATTCTCTCTACCATGATTTATATCGTAATGGGTTGGTTGATTATTGTAGCTTGGGAGCCTTTGAAAATAGCAGTTCCTACAACGGGATTAATGATGCTCGTGTATGGCGGTTTATTATACACATTAGGTAGCATTTTTTATGTATGGAGAGGGTTTCCTTATCACCATGCAATTTGGCATCTAATGGTATTGGTTGCTTCAATTCTTCATTTTTTATCTATCTTTTTGTATGTTTTGCCGATGTAAGTCATAAAAAATGTCGATTCAATACTCCAACAAAGGTTTGGAGTTTGAATCGACATTTTTTAATAGGCTCTCCGATTTTGTAAGAAGCGTAACGTAGTCTCGCCTACTGCACGTGCACTTTGTGGATTTTGTCCCGTGATTACTCGCTCATCTTCTACCACATGTGATGTAAATGGAACAGCAGATTTTGTGAATTTTTCAGCTTTAGCAGATAACTGATCCTGTAGTTTAAACGGTATTTTACTTGTTGCAAATAGGATCATTTCTTCCATATTTGTATAACCGGTTACTGTTTTACCTTCCAAGAGATGAGTCCCATCTGATAACTCAACATTTAATAAAGCAGCAGGTCCGTGGCAAACAGCCGAAACGACACCGCCCTTTTCATAAATCTCAGCAGTCAGTTTTTGAATGCTTGACTGATTAGGGAAGTCCCACATAGTTCCATGCCCGCCGGCAAAATAGATGCAGCTATATTCATCAGCCTTAATCTCATCAATCGAAGTGGTTTTATCCAATCTACTAATAAAGTAAGGGTCCAGATAATATTCCTTTGTTCTGTTATCTAACAAGACAGGGAGAAGGCTTTTCGGATCAAGAGGTACTTTACCACCCTTTGTAGAGACAATATCAACCTCATATCCTGCTAATTTCAAACAATCATAAAAATGTACAAGTTCACTTAACCATAAACCTGTTTTATCTTTTTCGTTTTTCATATATCCATGGCTTGTAACAACCGCCAATACTTTCTTTTTGACCATCATAATTCCTCCCATCTGTAAAGTGTAATTTTAACATAAATTGACTCGATTATCCTATTGTTATGGTGTTGTAAAATGAAGGAAGAAGTAGGTAGAGTCTATTAATCAGGCTTATAAGAATCTAAGTAACGTGGTTCGTCTCTAATGTTAAAGGATTCCTAAAAGGGAGGTGCGTCGAGGATTGGTGTTTGCTCTCGGGATTGGTAATGATGATGCGAAATGAGGATGGATTAGGAATGTTAGAATTGGAAATGAAGCTTAGTGGACGCTCTATGATGATTCACCCTGTTATCGTATATGATGAGGAAAATTGGACGTTAATTGATACGGGTATACCCGGCATGGCAGAAGACATACTCTCGTATGTCGAGCAAGCCACTTCGGGCTATCTTACTGACGCTTCAGGATATTGACCATAATGGAGGTTTTCCGGGATTCTTAGCTGAAACGGGAGAGGCATCGTTTGATGTCTAAGCTCATGAAGACGATTGATGGAAAAGTTGGTCTTTTAAAGTTCCCGCTCGAGAATTTAACTGCCGAGTTAGCAATTTTACTGGATGAGGTACGTACATCGTTCGAAAATGTTTTTATTTGATCGTCCAAGCCTCATCTGAAGTAACTATTGACGGACGGAATGAGACTTCCAATAGGAGGGGGTCTGACAGTCATTCATAAGCCAGGGCATACACCACTGTATCATCACACAAGCAAGATGTTGATTGCGAGTGATGCTTTAGTAATCGACAACGGTGAGCTACTATCTTCCTCCTTGTATTCTTCAGTAAACATGGAGCAGGCTTTACAATCACTGGAGAAGTTTACACCATTTGATATCGAGACCGTTGTCTGTTATCACGGCGGACTAATGCGTGGAGAAATTAATCAGAAAATCAAAGCATTAATTGCTCGAAATTAATCTATTTCTTGGTCTTGGTTTTGCATAACTAGATGATAAGAGAAATAAAGTTTCATAATTCTTTCGGTGATGAAGACAGCGCTAGGAATAACATCCTAGCGCTTTTTTATTTATTTCCGAGTATAATCACGTACTTTCTTGGTATGAGGAATTTAGAAGAATAGTTTACGAAAGCGATTTCCAAATATGCAGATAAAATTTCCAATAAGTGGTTGATTTTTTAGAATATTGGAATTATAATCACTATTGAAAGCGGTTTCATTATTAATTATTTACATAACACTTGGACTTATTAGGAAACCGGTTTCTATGTAGTAGAGCTATTATCATATTTTTAGAGAACAGCATGGTAAAGGAGGTAGGAAAGGATAAGAATTACTCAAAATTTATTTTGTAGCCTTAAACCATTTGGTGAACGTTTGACAAAACAATAATAGGGGGGTATCACAATTGAAAAGCTTGAAAAAATTGGCTGTGATTGGATTATCTACGGCCCTGGTATTTTCGTTAGCTGCATGTAAAGACAATGAAAAGGCATCTTCTAACGATGGTAAAAGTGGAGAAAAAGTCACCCTGGATTTCTGGACATTTGGTGCTACGAATTATGAAGAATTGGCGAAAGAATATGAGAAAGAAAACCCGAATGTCACAGTTAAAGTAAGAGCTGCAGAAACCGCAGAACACCATGATGCGTTATTTACTGCTTTATCTGCTGGAAGTGGAGCGCCTGATATTACCATGTTGGAAATTGATCAACTTGACCGTTTTAAAGGAGCGCAGGATCGTTTTGAAAACTTATACGATCATGGTGCAAAAGATATTCAGGATCAGTACTTGGATTGGAAATGGAAAACAGGTGAGGACGATAGTGGTGATTTCTTGATTGGCCTGCCAACAGATATTGGACCGAAAGCGCTATATTATCGTGCAGATTTATTTGAAGCTGCTGGTCTGCCAACAGAACCGGAAGAAGTAACAGCATTAATCAATTCACCAAAAGCTTTTGAAGAAGCTGGAGTTAAAGTGAAAGAAAAAACAGGCAAGGTATTTATCGATAGTATCGAAATGGCATTCAGAGCTTACTTAGATGGAGCTGAGACTACATTCCTTAACTCTAAAGGGGAGTTACTGATAGAAGAAGAAGGGAACGCTGTTAAAGAGGCCTATGATTATGCTGTGAAACTGAATGAAATGGGTATAGTGGGTAAATTTGAAATGTGGTCACCAGAGTGGGCAAATGCTGTGAACAAAGGTGAATTTGCTGCTGAATTAGGGGCTGGCTGGTTAAAAGGTTGGATGGAAGGGAATGCGCAAGAAGCTTCCGGTAAATGGAGAGTTGCGACACTTCCAACTGAATTTGCGGCAAACTGGGGCGGTTCTTTTATCTCCATACCAAGCGAAACAAAAAATGCGAAAGAAGCCTATAAATTTACTTCATGGTTAGTTTCTCCAGATAATCAACTAAAATCCTTCCAAGACAAGGGACTTTTCCCTTCTGCACAAGCTGTATATGAAATGGATACTTTCAAAACAAATAAAGATGAATTCTTTGGCGGACAATCAACCGCACCGGTATTTGCACAAGCTGCACAAGATATTAATGGGACTGTTTATAAAGGCGAAAAATACTTCCCAATCTATTCAGAAGTATTAAATAGCTTAAAGAATGTTCAAAGTAAAGGAACGGATCCTGAAAAAGAATGGAAAGCTGCTGTTAAACGATCCAAGGGCTTATTAGATCGCTAATTTTAAGTAGATTACCAGATAAGGTGGGGATTGGCGTGACTCTTAAAAGGGAATGCGCCACTCCCATCTTTGATAGGAAAAGAGGTGTAAATATGGATCCAGTGAAAGCGAATACCGGTATGAATAAAATCAAGATGAAAAAGAAGCGCTTTAGGTCAGAGGCAAAAAAAGATATGTATTCTGCTTATTTATACATCGCTCCTTTCTTTATCATTTTTGCGATTATTGGTTTGTATCCTATGATTTTCAGTATTTATTTAGCGTTTCAAAAATGGAACGGTCTCAGTCCTATGGTCTCAGTGGGATTGGATAATTTTCAGATTGTCTTAACAGATCCTCTGTTTTGGAAAGCTGTTTATAACACGCTTGTCATGGGGATCATGGGTACTGCTCCGCAAATTGTGTTCGGAATTATTTTTGCTTATTTTTTGAACATGGCCTTTCTAAGATTTAGAAACTTCTTCAGAATCACCATTTTTATGCCTTATATAACATCCATGGTGGCGGTGGCCCTGATTTTCAGTGTGCTGTTTAGTAACCATGAATCCTCATTAGCCAATTATGTTTTAAGTTTAGCAGGTCTTGATCCTATCAGTTGGGCAAGTTCAGAATGGGGAACGAAAATTGCGATTTCAATTATGGTTTTCTGGCGATGGGTCGGATATAACACAATCATTTACCTCGCGGGAATTCAGAGCATTCCCAATGATTTGTATGAAGCCGCGACAATAGATGGGGCAAATAAATTCCAACAATTTCGCTATATTACCGTTCCTATGTTAAAACCATTTATTATACTGACAGTCTTTACTTCCACCGTTGGAGCATTGCAGCTGTTTTCCGAGCCAACGATCTTTTTGGGAACGGGTGCTTTCACAAGGGATGAAGCAATGACAATTGTTATGTACTTATATCGTGATGCGTTCAAGTTACAATCCTTTGGTACCGCATCTGCAACAGCCATCATTTTATTAGTACTGATCTCAGCAATTGCCGCAATTAATGTGTACTTAACATCAGGTGCCGGAAGAAAAAGGAGGGATGTACAATGAAAAAACAAGAAAAGGTAAGGAAATTTACCATAAGTAAACTACTAGTCTATGGTTTATTGACGATTACCTCCTTATTATCCTTGTTCCCGTTTTATTGGATGTTTGTTATGGCCACTAGACCCAGTTCGGCCTTTAACTCGATTCCTCCTACCCTTACACCTGGGAATTTATTAGTGGAAAATTTTAAAAAGGTTTTAAATCAGATTGATTTCTTCGGTTCAATGTGGAATTCATTTGTTATTTGTGCCATTGTGACAATCGTTGTATTATTCATTAGTTCATTGGCCGGATTTGCCTTTGCAAAATTTAATTTCCGCGGAAAAAATGTATTCTTTATCGCCATACTGATAACGATGATTATTCCACCGCAATTGGGTTTGATCCCACAGTACTTCTTAATATCGAATGCAGGTTTGCTTGATACCTTGCCAGGAGTTATGGTGCTGTTTTTTTTAAATCCTTTAGGAATATTCCTCATGCGGCAATATATAAGTAAATCGGTTCCAGATGAGCTTATTGAAGCGGCGAAATTGGATGGTTGTTCGAATTTCAGAATTTATCGCAGTATCGTCGTACCGATTACTCTTCCTGCCTTTGCGACATTGGGTATTATTGTTTTTACGGCAGTATGGGGTGAGTTCTTATGGCAGTTTACTGTGTTAAGGGATCCAGAAAACTATACCATTCAGGTAGCATTGGCTCAATTAAGCAATACACATAATGTGGACTTTGGAATGATTATGTCAGGAGTATTTTGGGCAACAGTTCCTCTGTTAGTAGTATTCTTATTCTTTAATAAATTATTTATCTCAAGTATCACAGAAGGCTCTGTGAAATAAGCAGTCAAACCGGATTATAGGTAGCTATTGAAACTACTAGTATTCTAAATGGGAAACACTAGATGACTCGGATTTAGAAGGGATTAACATGAATTTAACCATTAAAGATATAGCACAAATGGCCAATGTTTCTCAGGGGACCGTTTCAAAGGTCCTTAATAATTACGAGGGAATAAGTGAAAAAACGAAGAAAAAGGTTATGGATATCATTAACCAAAATGGTTACGAGCCCAATTTTTCCGCTAGATCCCTAGCAACGAAAAAGTCAAATCTGATTGGGTTAATTTATGCAGGAAGAATTAACGTAGATATGACCCATCCTTATTTCAATGAGGTGATCTCTTCCTTCAAAAAAAATATAGGTTTACTAGGATACGATATTTTAATGTTTTCAAACGAAAACTTTCAATCGGATAATGGAAGTTATTTGGCAAGATGCCGTCATTTTAATGTGGATGGCTGTTTAATTATTGCGGGTGAAGAAGTAGAAGAATCCACCTACGCTTTAGCCTTAGACGGTCTACCTTGTATTGGAATCGATATTGAATTAAAAGGACCTAAAGCGTGTTACATCATGACGGATAATTTAGGGCTGTCGAGAAAAGTAGTGGAGTACTTCTATCTTCATGCCATTAAAAAAATCGGTTTTATTGGCGGCAAATTTGATTCGCCTGTTTCGATCTTTCGTAAACAAGGTTTCCTTGAAGCGCTGAATCAATTTGGTCTGGAGATTCGTGAGGACTGGATTCAGTATGGTGATTTTCATGAGGAAAGCGGTTATGTGGCAATGAAGCAAATACTTCAATCTAAAACCTTACCTGAAGCTATTTTTGCGACATCAGATATGATGGCACTTGGAGCATTGCAAGCGATTAAAGAAGCAGGCTTAAACTGTCCGGAGGATATACGGTTAATTGGCTGTGATGATATTGCAGCCTGCCGTTATAGTCATCCAAAATTAACAACGGTGAAGCAGGATAAAGAAAAGTT
>JAZUQD010000148.1:0-1842 GCA_045605505.1 Pradoshia sp. | reverse complement strand
TCATAATAATATACATCAAACAACCAATATGGAATATAAATCCCACATACTCGCTCTACATCAAAATTCTTTACCTCAGTTGGGATATACTTCCCTTTTGAAAATCTCTTTCGAATCGCGTAAATCGCATATTCTTTTGTCGTTTTGAACGGAATAATTAATTCCGGCTTTAGCTCATGCGATACTCTGTTAAATACTATTGTTGGCTGACCACAATACGCACAAAATGAAGCTGCTTCAACTCCATTTACCGCTAGTTCCGCTCCACATGATGTACAAGAGTAAATATTACACTCCATCGTATCTTGTTTTGATTTTTCTTTTTGTGAGATTTCACTTGGTTCAAACTTTGAATCACAGTATCCGCATTTCATCTTCCCGGACACAGAATCAAACTTAAGTGCGCCTCCACATTTTGAACATTTAATTATCATGCTACCACTCCCATGACCATATGGTAATTCCAAACCATTGAAACTCAGCTCCTTCGCCAAGTTCTACATTTACGATTTGTTCTTCCGTGTCCATTTCTTCTGTTGTATAACGATTATATTTCACCGCATATCCTAAGCCATTATATGTAATACTGTGTTCATCTTCTGTTTCACATACCGTTATAAAAGGTTTCGAATACAATTTAGACTGCCGAAGTCTTATACTATCAATTATTACAAAAGCGGCATATAACACTATCGCAACAAGAAATATAAGTAAAACATTCCGAACTCCCTTTTTCAATTTTCCTCCCCCATCTTATACCATCACTATAAAATCTACTTCATTATACTAAAATGAATGGGAAAAGTAAAATTTTTATAAAAAAAGGATATCACAGATGTGATATCCCTTTTTGTTTAATGAGGCATCGGGGATTCGAACCCCGGACAACTTGATTAAAAGTCAAGTGCTCTACCGACTGAGCTAATACCCCATACTCTTATTCGAGTAAAATGCCCAGTTCCGGAATCGAACCAGAGACACGAGGATTTTCAGTCCTCTGCTCTACCAACTGAGCTAACTGGGCATAAATGCTTACGCATTGAGTTGCGGGAATAGGATTTGAACCTATGACCTCCGGGTTATGAGCCCGGCGAGCTTCCAGACTGCTCCATCCCGCGACAATATTCAATTTCTTCAAAAGAAGAATGGGCAGAGGTGGATTCGAACCACCGAAGCAATTTGCAGCAGATTTACAGTCTGTCCCCTTTGGCCACTCGGGAATCTGCCCATAAAAGTAGCAAAACAAATAATGTCTTACTATCTTTATTCAATTAATACATCTTTCGATGTAAAGCCGATGATCGGACTCGAACCGATAACCTGCTGATTACAAATCAGCTGCTCTGCCAATTGAGCCACATCGGCATATTCTGTTTCAGCTGATTTGTAATCAGCTGCTCTGCCTACGCTTGACTCGTTTCACTCATCAATCGTCATGAAATGAGCCACATCGGCATATAACCAATTTATTTAGGTATCAATGGGACCTATAGGGCTCGAACCTATGACCCCCTGCTTGTAAGGCAGATGCTCTCCCAGCTGAGCTAAGATCCCATAGAAACGACCCAAGCGGGACTCGAACCCGCGACCTCCGCCGTGACAGGGCGGCGCTCTAACCAACTGAGCCATTGGGCCTTAAAGGATATACCTTCAAAACTTCATACAGATAAGAAACTTGTTCTTTGGATTAATCGGAAGTTCGATTCACTTCGTTCATCGAACGACCAAACAACTAAGCTCATACTTCGTCTTTGACTCGTATTCACTAAGTTTTTTTGGTCAAGCCCTCGACCTATTAGTAACAGTCAGCTCCATGTATTACTACACTTCCACCTCTGCCCT
>JAZUQD010000147.1:0-16080 GCA_045605505.1 Pradoshia sp. | reverse complement strand
GCCAGTATGTTCTTAATTATTATTGGTACAGGGCTATTGAAACCGAATATTTCGAGCGTTGTAGGTGACTTATATACGAAGAATGACCTTCGTCGGGATTCCGGATTCAGTATTTTCTATATGGGGATTAACTCAGGTGCCTTTCTTGCACCGTTTATCGTAGAAGGATTACGCGGACATTATGATAGCTATCATGCCGGATTTTCAGCAGCCGCTGTTGGTATGTTTCTTGGATTGATTGTATTTGTCCTTACGAAAAAGAAAAATTTAGGAACGATTGGAACACAGCCACCTAACCCATTAAGTCCGGAAGGGAAAAAGAAATTTGCTCTTTATTTTGGAGTAGCAATCGTCGCTTTAATTGCTCTTTTTTATGCTCTAATTTCAATCGGTTGGCTAACTATTGCTCGATTTGTCTTACTCGTAACCATTTTGGCAGTCATTATACCAATCATTTACTTTGTATGGATGTACAAAAGCTCAAAAACAACATCTGAAGAACAATCAAGACTACTGGCCTATATTCCATTATTCCTATCTGCTGTTATTTTCTGGGCTATATATGAACAAGGTTCTAACCTTTTGAATATCTATGCTTTGGAACGAACTAACTTAACCTTATTGGGCTTTAAAATTGCACCGGGTGTGCTTCAGGCGATGCCTGCTCTCTTTGTAATCATATTTGCACCAGTTGCAGCTTGGTTATGGATGAAGCTTGGGGATAAACAGCCTTCAACTTCTAAAAAGTTTTCAATTGGATTGCTATTAGCAGGTCTATCATTTATCGTCATGCTAATACCAGGTTATCTAAGCGGCGGTGATACACTTGTCAGTCCTTATTGGCTAATATTGAGCTACCTAATCGTCACACTTGGCGAGCTTTGTCTATCACCTGTTGGCTTATCTGCCACTACCAAACTGGCACCGGCTGCATTCTCAGCCCAAACGATGAGCTTATGGTTCCTGGCAAGTGCTGTGGCACAAGCCATTAATGCACAGCTTGTAAAACTTTATAGTCAGGAAACGGAACTCCTTTACTTTGGATCAATTGGTGGATTCGCCATTCTTTGTGCTATCATTATTTACTTGATTTCACCAATCATTCAAAGATATATGAAAGGCGTTAAATAAAGTGATATGGAAATGACCCCGGCTGCACAGCCGGGGTCATTTATGATATTGTGATAGCTAAGTTAAAATGGCAGCGAACAAACAAACTCTCAACGCTGTCTGTTTACCATATAATTTAGTAAATGCTTTAAAAATGTGCTCTTTGGTGAAATCTGTCCAATAGATTCCATAGCATGGCAGTAATGATCCCACATTACTTTCCTGGCACCCTCCCTGCCAAGTACTGATACAAAAGTGGAGTTATTATTTTCTATATCCTGTCCAACAGGTTTTCCAAGTAAACGATTATCCCCCTCTATATCAAGTAAGTCATCCTTAATTTGAAAGGCAATTCCAGCATGTCTGGCGAATTTTTTTATTGATTTCATTTGAGATTCCCCTGCTTGCGCAAGAATGGTAGGCATGATTAATGAGGCCTCAAATGCTATTCCTGTTTTGTAAAAGGAGAGCGTATTCAATTCTTCCAATGTCAGTTTTTTTCCCTTTGACTCCAAATCCATTGCCTGCCCTCTGCACATAATCATGGCTACTTCGGATGAATACTGGATCAGATGAAGGACAGACTCAGAATCAAACTGTCTTAATGAAGCCTGTTCCTTCATAGCACATTGGATAAGATAAACAGAAGTTATCTCTGCAATACCAGTGTTATAGACCTCATGTAGAGTTGCACGTCCCCTGCGAATAGGCGCATTATCCTGGGATGGCAGGTCATCAAGGATCAGCGATGCTGTATGCATATATTCCAAAGATTTTAGAAGCGGCACAATTGCCGATGGATCTAACTCATATTCTCTGACTCCCATCATCCAAGTCACAATGGGTCTTAACCTTTTCCCATCACCTTCGAGGCTATAATTAGCCGCATCATTGATTGTATCCTGCATTAAAAAATCCGTGTCCTCTTTATAAATAGGCAGGCATTGATTAATCTCCTGGCGTACGGCCTTGATCATGTTTGAAAAGTCTCTTTCTTCCTGACGATCCTTTTTCAAATTGTTTAGGATATGATCACGAAGCAGTTTATCAAAGAAATCTACATCATCTGCTTTCTGAACCATTTTTTGAATGAAATGATTGAATTTGGGCATATCTGCTGTTAACAGATTCATCAGATCCTTATATTTCTTAGTACCCAATCGTTCTTTATTTCTTTTTAGTCCATTAATCGCTCGATCCAATATCACTTCACAGGCGTTAGGGTCAGACTTATACACATGATGAATCAGGTTAAAAATGACTGTCCAATATAATTCAAATGGATTGATAAGATCGGGACGCTTATCATGATAGGTTATATAATACGTATAAGGAGTAACCGCACCTGCCTCCATATCATCGAACAAATCAGCAAAATCATCAGCCAGTTGATTATAGATTCCATAATAAAAGGTGTGCTTGTTAAACTCCTCATCCTCAGGAGCACTAATAACAGAACGAACAATTAATCGTGAGGAAGAAGATTTTAAAATGATCGGAACGTATAGCTCTTCATTTGTATAGTTCTCGTTTGTTAATTCTTTAACTCGGTCTACTTCCTGTGAATGAAAAAATACATATGCCTGTTCGAAAAATACTTTTATGGTTTCTGGCCTTTGGCAAGCTTTAATATACTGAAAAGCTTCTTTAAGTTCAGAATGAATAGGTCGAATGACCGTTTCATTTTCCCCACGCCATTCGTCTATTTCTGGAACTGTCCCACTAATCAGCGTAGTTCTTATGATATCTGAAAACTGTTTTTTCTCCTGAATAGATAAAATGCTAGCATCCAGCAAATCATCAATAAACGGATAGGTCAGTCCATAGGAATACCCTAGTCGGATTGCTTCATCAAGCTTTTGTGCCCGTTCCTCAGGGAGAATAGCAGGACTCATTTCTTCCATAACATGCATCATAACCCCGGCAATGATTTTAATTAATTTCCGTTGTGCATTCTCAGCATCCATCCCATTCGGTATAGAGGATGATACTGTTTTCAGCTTGTCGAATAACCAAATGACTGAAGACTCAATATGTTCCTTTTGACCCCATCTGTACAAACCCGGCATGCTAAACAAATCGATTTCGCCAACTTCATCCGTTTTATCTTGAACGAGTTGAGAGATCAGCTTATCTACGACTTGTTTGATTTTATTTTGTGTTTCAGGCAAGTCCAAAGCTTTACCCAAATCCCTCAGATAGATGTACGAGATACTTCGATGAAGATACTGTTCCAATTTCCCCTTCGAATTCAACCAGCGTAAATACTGATGATACTCCTTATTGGTTGGTTTTCTTTTTTTATGCGAAAAAAGGGAGGCTAAGGATTGATGACGAACATGGTTCTGCTGCCACGATTCCATATCTTTCATTAATGTATCCATATAGGTCTTCTCTATCACCTGGGCGTGTAAAGATTTAAAATACTTTTCAGCCTTCTCTTCAGCCGATGCATAACATATATCGCTATTAATGATGACCTTCTCTTTCATAAGCTCCATTACCTCTTGTTTTCTTTTGGATATACAATCATTCTCCAATTCGATACTTCAAAAGTAACATCTTTATAACTAGAATGCTAAAAATAAACGAATTGTATTTTTTACCTACTTGTTATTCAAAGTAAATTCTTCTCATTAATATGAATAAATTTTGTTCATATATTCTCTCAAAGCAAGACTCCAACATCATTAAATAGAAAAATCCTCCTTCAATTAATTTGAGGGAGGATTTCTAGCGTACTTTTATAAATAGCATTTAATTGATTTTTCAATCCAATAGGTAAAGACCGTATTGGGGCATCTTTTTTCAAACAGCTTCATACTTAAATACATATCGATTCCATCGGAAACATCATGCCATAAATCTGTAAATACAAAATCAAATTGGCCCTTCGCCATCAATTTTTGTGCATATTCAAAAGCATCCGCTTTAATGATCTTGATCTTTTGACTATTTTTGAATTGTGGCAATATATAGGTTTGAAATAGCTTGATCACATCTTCATTCATTTCAACTACAGTGATACTTTCAACATTCTCTTTTTCAGAAACCATATAGGTATAATAGCCAAGACCCAATCCAAAAGTAAGCACATTCCCAAATGCCTGATCAACCGCTTCTTTCATTGTTTCAATTTCGTTCGGCGTAACCGTCATCCATATTCTTTCGTTTTCTAAAATAGCAGGATACTTAAATTCTGTCTCAAAAAAACCAATTTGCGGTATTTGTCTTCCTTCTCTTGTTTTGACGATATCATTGTATACAAATCCTTCAAACGCTTTATACTTTTCATATTTTAATTCACTAGTTCCCAATTTGATGGTGGGAAGATTGATATTCTTATAATAGGGATTATCATAATATTCATTTGCATCCAGCTTAAAAAACATCCTATTAAAATAATGGTTGAATAGTTCCTTATCTTCCATGTTATCTACAATATCCAAGCCGAAAGCAGCAGCTAATATAACTGCAAAAGCATGTTCATACGATACACCATACTGGATAATCTCATTGATTTCTTCTTTATCAATAAAATCGGGCGCATTATTTAAATAATTGCTTAGCAATGCGAATACTTTTTGATTATCTTCTTTTATTCTATCTTTAGGTTCCATACCTTCACCCATATTCCATAGTTATAAGTAAAATAATAGCGAAAAAAGGAGGGGAGGGCAACGATGATGGAATGAAGCAAATTCGGAAAGATACCTAATCTTGTACAAAAAAAGCTTTGCCGAGTATATCTCCCCTCCACAAAGCTTAATCTACTAAACTAACCTTATTTAGTTAACATTTTATTTAATGACTCCTGGGGTCTTTGGTGCCAGATTCAGCAAGGATTTGAAAGGTAACCTGATGCATATCAATCTCTGAAATTTAATTTATTCTCTCCAAGGAAACATAGCTCCTTAGAGGATAAAGTCATTACTTAATAACTACGTAGTCTAAGTCAACAAGCTTTGCATAGGTGATAATTTGGTCTGTTGTCAGATTGAATGAAACAACCGTATGATGACCGCCACCATTCTCGATCCACGCTTTAACCCCATCTTGGAAGTTTGGCTTAATAGACCAAAGTACACGGGCTACTGGTAGATTTGGTGCTGGAATGGTTGGTTCAAATGCAGATACTTCATTAATTAAAAGTTTATAATGTGTACCAAAGTCAGCCATTGAAACTACGACTCCATCCCCTGCCTTACCATCAAAAACTAAACGGGCCGGATCTTCACGGTCACCAATACCTAATGGAGATACGACAATTTTTGGTTTGTTACAAGCTAAGGTTGGATCTACTTCAAGCATATGTGATTGAAGAGCAGCTTCTTGCCCAACTGCTAATTCATATGTGTAATCTTCCATAAATCCGGTTGATTGATTATGACTCATCACTTTCAGTAAGCGATCCAGTGCTGCAGTCTTCCAATCGCCTTCACCAGCGAAGCCATATCCTTGTGCCATCAAACGTTGGACTGCAAGGCCTGGCAGCTGCTTCATCCCATATAAATCTTCGAAATTAGTTGTAAAGGCATTGTAACCACCCTCATCAAGGAAGCGTTTAATAGCAATTTCATAGCTTACTTGTACCTTTACGCTCTTTTCCCACTCTTCTTTGCTATATGTACCATAATCAAATTCATATAGCTCTGCATACTCAGCTAATAAAGCATCTACTTCTTCTTCCTTCACTTCATTTACATATTGAACAAGATCCCCTATACCAAAGTAGTCTACAGTCCAACCAAATTGAATTTGTGCCTCAACCTTATCCCCTTCTGTAACACCAACATTACGCATGTTATCACCAAAACGAGCCACTTTAATAAGGAAGCTTTCGTTATAGGCAACAGCTACATCCATCCATTCTGCTATTTGCTTTTGAACTTCATTACGTTGCCAGTAACCAACCACCACTTTGTTTTGCTTTTTCAAGCGAGCATTGATAAACCCGTATTCACGGTCTCCATGAGCGGATTGATTCAAGTTCATAAAGTCCATATCTATTGTATCCCAAGGTATACTTTCATTGAATTGCGTTGCCAAGTGGAGCAATGGCTTTTGTAATAGTTTCGTTCCACGAATCCACATTTTTGCAGGCGAAAACGTGTGCATCCAGGTAATGACACCCGCTACTTCATCACGATAGTTCACTTCTTTCATAATGCTGGTAATTTTTTCTGCACTGACAGCTAAATCTTGTAATACAAGCGGGTAAGGTAGAATACCACTTTCATTTAAGGCATCCCTCATCGTTTGGGCATGTGCTTTGACTTCTGCTAATGTCTCTTCTCCGTAAAGATGCTGTGAACCTACTACAAACCAAAATTCTTTTGCTTTTAACATAATAATCCTCTTTTCATTGTTTGATAGTTTGTCTTATTTTTGCCCATAGTAAGCATTTTTCCCATGTTTCCGCAGATAGTGCTTATCTAAAATACGTTGTGGCAACTCTTCGGCAAAATGGTTTAATTCACGCGTAAACAAATTCATCTTGGCAACTTCTTCTAATACCACACTGTTCATAACTGCTGATTTAGCATTTTTTCCCCAAGTAAATGGTCCATGTCCGTGAAGTAAAACACCTGGTATAGCCAATACATCTAACCCACGGTTTTCAAAAGTTTCGATAATTACCTTTCCCGTTTCCACTTCATAGCCACGATCAACTTCCTCTTGAGTTAAGAACCTCGCGCATGGAATAGAACCATAGAATGTATCGGCATGAGTGGTTCCCATCGCCGGAACATCTAAACCTGCTTGAGCCCATATAGTCGCCCAGGTTGAATGGGTATGTACAATCCCGCCAATTTCGGAGTAATGCTTGTATAGGACTGCGTGAGTTGCAGTATCAGATGAAGGATTTAATTCTCCTTCAACCACATTGCCATCTAAATCAACAACGACCATATCACTAGGCATCATCGTTTTATAATCAACACCACTGGGTTTGATCACAAATAAGCCACTATCACGATCGATCGCGCTTACATTTCCCCATGTATATTTCACAAGTTCATGTTTGGGTAATTCTAAATTCGCTTCATACACTTCCTCTTTTAACTTTTCTAACATTTGAAACCCTCCAAACTTCCACTCATAAAATCAAATGATCTACAGCAGTCTGCTCAATGACCAGACCTTTTTTATAACGCTCTATAAATGTTTCAAATCCTTTAACATCAAATTGATCCGGATATATTTCTTGACTATCAACCTTGTCAAAGACCCTTTGATCGAGGAATTCTTCCAGACTTTCGTTATCCTTTTTGTTCATCATGTATGAGGCCAGAATTGCCACTCCCCATGAACCACCATCTCCAGCTGTTGCCATAACGGATACCGGAGCATTAATGGCAGCTGCTACAATTTTTTGACCAACAACAGGAGTTTTGAATAATCCACCATGAGCTAATATTCCATCAATTTCAACACTTTCTTTTTTCGTCATAATGTCCATTCCGATTTTCAAAGCGCTAAAAGCAGTAAAAAGATGTGCCCGCATAAAGTTTGCTAAATTAAACTGACTATCAGGAGATCGGACAAATAGCGGCCGCCCCTCTTCTAATCCCGTAATATTCTCACCGGACAAGTAGCCATAACTTAGCAATCCACCAGCATCCGGATCAGCTTCCAGAGCTTTATTTAACATCACTTCATATAACTGATCCGTTTCAATTTTTTGTCCCATTGCTTCGGAAAATTCACGGAATAGTCTCAGCCAGGCATTCAAATCACTGGAGCAGTTATTTGCATGCACCATAGCTACTGGGCTGCCGTTTGGTGTTGTTACCATATCAATTTCTGGATAAACTGCAGAGAGTTCTTTTTCCAGTACAATCATGGCAAAGACTGATGTTCCTACTGAAATGTTCCCGGTATGTTTTCTCACACTATTTGTGGCAACCATTCCTGTACCGGCATCACCTTCCGGCGGGCAAAACGGAATGCCTGGCTGTAAATTTTGTGATTGATCAAGAATTTTTGCCCCAACTTCAGTCAAAACACCTGCTTGCTCTCCGGCAAGATAAATTTTGGGGAGAATCTCCTTTAAGCTCCAAGGGTAACCATTGGTAATCATTAGTTCATCAAATTGCTTAACCATCGATGAATGGTAAGTTTGTATTGATTCATCGATTGGAAACATGCCTGAAGCATCTCCAATGCCGATCGCTTTATTTCCTGTCAGTAACCAGTGGATATAGCCTGCCAAAGTGGTAACATAATCAATACGTGGCAAATGTTTCTCTTTATTTAAAATAGCTTGATAAAGATGAGCAATACTCCAACGTTCAGGAATATTGAAACCAAATTTTTCAGTCAATTCTTTTGCTGCTGTACTGGTTGTTGAATTACGCCAAGTACGAAATGGAACTAGTAGCTCACCGGTACGATCAAAAGCCATATATCCATGCATCATGGCAGAAATCCCAATAGAACCAATCGTACGAATGGTCATTCCATAATTTCTTTTAACTTCTTGCTTCATTTCACGATAAGCTGCTTGCAGCCCTGTAATAATATCCACTAAGCTGTACGTCCAAAAACCATCTTCTAATCGGTTTTCCCATTCAAAACTTCCTGATGCGATGGTAACAAAATTATTGTCCATTAATACCGCCTTGATACGTGTAGATCCAAATTCAATTCCTAGCGATGTTTCTCCCTCGGTGATCGTCTCTTGAATAGTTGCTTTGTTTGTTTTCATATAAACCCCCATTCTGATAGCGGTTTCAATATTTACAGAAAAATGATTGCGCTTTCTTTCTACTTAGCCCAATTATATTTATTTGTACGTACAATTGTCAAACAATATGAAATTAGTACATACAAATTTCATAATTTTAATCCTTTTATACTAGTAGCCCCCTGAAAAACTAATATTAGTTTTCCTGATAACTATAAGAGAAACTAAAGATTTTACGATTAAATTGGGTTTTAAATTACTTGTTTAATTTCTCTCTAATACAAAGTAAAATATGTACATACAACTATTTCGAATAGATCGGATAGGGATCAAGCAACTTTGAAGGAAGTGGGCAATCATGAAACCAAAATATCAAGTCATCATTGATGATATAAAAAGCAAGATTCTTTCAGAAGATTACAGTGTTGGTGAACAAATCCCTACAGAAGCTGCCCTCCAAGAAATATACGAGGTGAGCCGACAAACCGTTCGTAAAGCCATTTTAGAGCTATCAAATGAGGGATTCCTAAGGAGTGAAAAAGGTTCTGGCACTTATGTCAGTAACCAGTACCAAATAAAATCAGGTGGCCACTCCAACACAAAAACAATTGGGGTCATTACAACTTATATCTCTGATTACATTTTCCCCTCCATTATTCGTGGAATCGAAGGAAGATTAAAAGAAGAGAATTATTCATTGCTATTAGCCAGTACGAATAATGATGTTGAACAAGAAAAAAAAGCGTTGGAAATGATGTTGTCTTTTGGCGTGGATGGTTTGATCATAGAGCCTACGAAAAGCAATTTATATAACCCTAATATTTCATACTACTTATCGTTTAAAGAACAAGAGGTTCCTTTTATCATGATCAATGCTTACTATGAGGAATTAAGCGTTCCTTTTCTTTGTCTTGATGATGTTCAGTCCAGTTACCTTGCAACAAAGGAATTAATTTCAAAAGGACATACCGAAATCGGTCTCATATCAAAATCAGATGATTTACAAGGAAAGTATCGAATGAAGGGATATATAAAAGCACTCGGAGAAGCAAAATTAGGATTTCGTCCTGAGCATGTGCTTACATTCGATACAGAAACAAAGCCGCTATTATCCACTAATTTGAGGAAGTACCTAACAGAAAATAGTGATTTGTTAACAGCTATTGTTTGCTATAACGACGAAGTCGGTTTAGAAGTAGCAAATGTTTGCAAACAACTGGATATTTCCATTCCGGACAAATTATCGATTATTGGGCAAGACAATTCCTATATGGCCCAAAACGCTACGATTGCTCTGACAACCTTAACACACCCGCAAGAACAAATGGGACGTGATGCGGCTGATTGGGTTATTAAGAAATTACAAGGAAAAAAGGATTTACCCAATGAAACCTATTATCAACCCATGTTAATTAAAGGAGAAACAGTAAAAGAGTTAAAAGTATAATGGACATAATGGTACCTATACTTCAGTTCATCTAGCATTACTTACACAAACAAAAAGCCCAGTTTATGCTCTTCTAAGATGAGCATAAACTGGGCTTTTACTCTTTTATTCCTACTTATGATTTATCCTTTGAGACTGCCAATTTAGATCTTACTACCAGTTGGCTACTTCTACCTCTGCTTTTAACCACTTTTCCCAAAGGGGATCGTTAATTTTAAGTAAACTTAATGATATGCCTTTCATATCTAAGGATGTTAAATGGTTTCCAACTTTCACAAATCTAATATCTAAGTCTTCGAGTTCGCATAAACGTCGGATGTCATTGGTAAAGATGTACTGTTCCATTAACGGTGTTGCCCCTAATCCATTCACCAGAATGGCAAATTGCTCCCCTTTTTTCCAACGATAAATACTTTTTAGTTTATTCATCAGCTCTATCGCCAATATTTCAGAGGAATGAAATACCTCTTTTCGGTATCCTTTTTCTCCATGAATCCCAATACCATAAAAGACTTCATTGTCCTGCAATATAAATGAGCTTCTTTCTTGGTCAGGATGGTTTACCGGTGAAAATGCAACACCCAATGTATGTAAATGGCTAACGACAGACTGACCAATATCTGTTAATTGATTTAGAGAATAGCCTTCACGCGCAGCAGCCCCTAAAATTTTATGGACGAAAACGGTACCGGCAACGCCTCGTTTCCGCTTATTAAAGGAATCATCGTCTTCAATGGAAACGTCATCACTTACAATGACATGATCCACAGTCCAGCCCTCTTTTTTGGCAATGGATTCAGCCATCAGGAAACTATCCAAATCAGCTTTAAAATTTTTAATTATGAGCAGGACACCCTTATTTTTATCAACCATTCGAATGGCAGCTACTATTTGTTCAGTCGTTGGCGGAGTGAAAATCTGCCCATTAACCGTAATCGAGAGCATTCCTTTCCCTACATAGCCGTAATGTGCCGGTTCGTGTCCGCTGCCGCCACCGCTAATGATGACAACATCTTCTCGCATTTCTGTCAGGTCTCTCCGATAAACAAGATCATGTTCGGTCTCATAAATAATCCTTTCTTTATGTTCAAAACAAAATCCAGCTAACATATCCCTTACCACATGCTGAGCATCATTGATTATTTTTTTCATTTTTATTTCCTCTCGCTGCTCATTCCTGCAAAAATGGCAGTAATTGTTCATTTATCATATTTTTCATCAAGGACGACATCGTAGATAAATCGACCTTGCAATCATTCTCAATCCACTCTTTTATTATTCCTACAAACCCATGGCTATAAAAAGAAGCCATTAATCGTTTCCTTTCATCAGAAACGATTATATTACTTCCCTCCAAACGTTTGGTAATAATTTCGAGATACAAATTCTTTGTGTGTTCAAATAAATACTCATTAAATGAATTTTGTTCTTCTACTTTAAATGCATTTTGATAGAAGCGCCGATTCTGACTGAAGTATTCCAATAACAAATTAAAGATATTCTCCCACTTTTCATATCCAATAAAGTCCGTAATGTTTTCTTTCGTTTCTTCTTTATAAATCCAGCCAAGCAATTCATATTTATCTTGAAAATGATAATAAAATGTTTGTCTTCGTATCTCACAGTTTACCATAATATCACTTACTGAGATTTTGTTAAAAGGCTCGGTTTCCATTAATTCTTTTAAAGATTTTGCAATTATTTTTTTGGTGATAATCGATGAGGTCATAGATACCTTCCCTATTAAAATTGTAATTCAATTATACATAAATGATATATTTACGGCTATTTTGACAAATCCGGGTTATTGTCCGTTTACTTTAAAACGCTTACATTATATTGTTAATAGCATGAATAAATTTAGCAAGACTACCATTTTTTAATAAGAATAGGAGGCAATACAAGTGAAAAAGATTATAAACAAACCCGAGAATCTCGTCATGGAGATGGCAAATGGACTAATCATGGCACACCCTGAACTCGAGTTTCTTAAAAACTATAAAATCATTAAGAAACGAGTAATTAATGAAAACAAAGTGAGCCTGATCAGCGGTGGGGGCAGTGGGCATGAACCTGCACATGCAGGATTCGTTGGGAAAGGAATGCTCGATGCTGCAGTCTGTGGGGATGTATTTGCTTCTCCATCTCAAATACAAGTGTATCAAGGAATCAAAGCAGCTGCCGGCCAAAAGGGAGTTCTGATGATTATCAAAAATTACAGCGGTGACATCATGAACTTTAAAAATGGGGCTGCATTGGCTATAGAGGATGGTATTCAAGTAGAATATGTCCGGGTTGCAGACGATATCGCGGTAGAAGACAGTCTGTACTCTGTAGGGCGCCGTGGCGTAGCCGGAACTGTACTGGTTCATAAAATCGCTGGAGCAGCTGCTGAAGAAGGCAGAGACCTTATGCAAGTGAAAGAAGTTGCAGAAAAAGCTGCTGAAAATGTAAAAAGCATTGGGGCAGCTCTCACTTCCTGTACCGTACCAGCTAAAGGAACTCCTACATTTAAATTAGGAGAAAACGAGATTGAATACGGTGTCGGCATTCATGGAGAACCCGGAATTAGAAGAGAAAAAATGATTTCTGCAGATGAGCTGGCAGGACAAATGATCAATGATCTTCTAAAGGATTTTGGAATAGATGGGGATGAATTAACTGAAATAGCTGTTCTTGTAAATGGCTTTGGAGGTACTCCACTTCAAGAACTCTATCTATTTAACAATTCCGTTATAAGAGAAATGAATAAAAGAAATATTCCTGTTTATCGAACCTTTGTCGGCAATTATATGACAAGTATTGATATGGCAGGAGTATCCCTAACCATCATGAAACTAGATGATGAGCTAAGAACATTGTTATCAAGCGAATGCTCTGCTCCTGCATTTAAAGTAGATGGGCCTGTTGAAATTGTTCAGTATACCGACCCTATTGAAGAACTCGAAGAAAAGACCGTTTCATTCGATACAGAGACAATCGAAGAACATGCTGTAATCCAAGAGAATGTAATTACCCTAGAGAACATCATCTACCTTATTGATAAAATGAGTGAAGTCATTATTCGAAATGAGGTACCATTCTGTGAACTTGACTCCCATGCTGGGGATGGAGACTTTGGTATGAGTGTGGCTAAAGGATTCAAGCAATTAAAGCGTGAATGGAGCTCTATCTTAAATCAGGAACCATTAACAATCGGGAATTTTCTGGATGCATGCTCGATAGTCATCATGGAATATTGCGGAGGTGCGTCCGGTCCAATTTGGGGTTCTGCATTCCGTGCAGCAAGCAAAGCCGTTGGCGATAAAAATCAGTTATCCATCGAGGAGTTTGCTAATCTACTGCAGGCAGCTGTCAAAGGAATACAAGTGACTGGAGAACGTTCCTTTGGAAGAGGTGCAGTCGTAGGGGATAAAACTCTGATCGACGCCTTAGTTCCATGTGCTGACATTTGGTCTGAATGTGCAAAATCCGGTATAGACTTTAAAACTGCATTTGAAAAAGGGGCAGCAGCTGCCGTTGAAGGAGCTAAATATACAGAAACGATTGTTGCGCGCATGGGACGTGCTGGTACAGTCGGTGAAAGAAGCCTGGGTTATCCTGATGCTGGAGCCTATGGGCTCGGCGTTATTTTCACAGAGCTCTCTCGCAGTCTAAGATAAACCTTATCTATAATGCTTATTACTGAATCAACCTAAAGGGCTGCAAAGTTTGCAGCTCTTTTCTATTATTTAGACAGGACTGTTGCATATGACTAAAAACAAACAGCTTATCTGCTGTTGATCCACTAAAGCCCCTGATCAGTTAACATTTGCTAAGTCCTCTTTTACTTCATTGTTTTATCTTTTAGGGCAGCTAAGAATTTAGTTCTCCCTTTTTTTCAAAAGTTGCAAACTCCCTTTTTTCTGTTCCCTAAAATCCTCTAACCGTCTAGGAACATTAGTTACTCCGTGATATCTTGCATAAAATTCTTCCCACGGTTTTCCATCCAATCGATAATATTTTTCCAGTATATCTATATAAGTAAACAATGCCTGTTCCACCACAATTTCAGATAAATCATACTCGCTTGGCAATTCCATATCCAATTTTTCGCATAACAATTTTTGTATTCTCTTTGCATACTTTATCTGTCCTACGGATACATCAAGATTCTCATATTCCTCTTTAATGCTCACAATCATTTAATTCCTTTCTGATTAGTAATTCGCTACAATTAATAACCTAATTATAATTAAAAGTATATAATCGACAATAGCTTCTATTATATTAAGATAATTTGCAATTTATTTTCTATTTTTATTCTTGACTATATGTATGAACTTTATTTCATTTATATTGTTTAGTACTAAAAATACTAATTCCAGATACAACACAGAGCAATAGCAGTAATAATAATCCAATCCAATGTAAGCCATATTTCTCCACCATCAACAATATCAGGGCTTAAACCATACTCATCTACAAAAATCCCAAAATAATTTAAGTGAAATAAGTAATGAAAAAAAATTAACACGAATACAGTAATTTCGTTTTCCCACTGTAAAATCCCCTTTTTATCTATCACAGAGATTCCCCCTTATAAAATTCCCTTTAAATAGCCACACACCACTCTAAAACTCTGGCAAACAGAAATTTTTCCATCTATAAAAAGTCTTCCATTCAAAAAAGAAAATAAGTCAGTTCAGGAAACACTATTCATGATAAATAAATATACTATCGCAAATACAAAGGCTACAACCATCATCAAAATACCTTGAGCTTTTAATAGAATGTTCATTATAGGCACTTGTTTATTTGAAGAATATTCTTTAGCAAATAAGAGATTTAATGGGATACAAAATAGGGAAAAACAAAAACCGACACTCCAGCAGATTAAAACAAATTGAAAGAAGAGTGGCAGATTCGTTTCAGAAAAAATAATGATTATACTAAATAAAGGAACACCACACCAAAATCCAAATGTAAGAAACAATATCATTAACGTGGCAAGAAAAATAAATATATTTTTCTTTATTGAATGAAAATAGATTTTCACTTTTATCCCTCCTAAGAAAAAGCACCTTTATTTCACCATATGTTCCAATACAGGTTGTTTAATGCCTAAAAGAAAAGGATTAGAATGTTGAAATAATCGGGGAGAGCGCTCCTCAACCTACCTTTATTTTACATTATTTAATTCAGTAGCAATAACCATAAAAAAAGTAATCTTTAGACCAAATAAAAACGCAAAGGCAGTTAATACCTTTGCGTTCACTTAGGTTCTCTAGCAGTGGATTATTTCACAATTAAAGCAGGACAGGTAACCCGTTTTATGACTTTGTGGCTGACGCTTCCCAATACCATTTCTTGAAGACTATTTAATCCGCGGCTGCCAATCACGACAAGATCAACAGATTTTTCATTAGCATAACGGATAATCTCAGGACCAGGGGTTCCTTTTAAAATAGTTATTTTGATTTTCACGTTGGCTTCTTTGATCAGCTTTTCAATAGCAGCAAGCTTAGCACGGCGTTCAAGTTCTAAGCTTTCAGCTGAGTTTGCATGCAAAACCTCATTTTTAGCCTTATTAAAATCAATCACATAAACAACCTCTATTAATGAATCGGCTGTTGCACCAGCCAATTTCACAGCCTCATGCGCCGCTCTCAACGAATTTTTAGAACCATCAGCTGCCAATAAAATATGTTTATACATTATTTACCCTCCTTAATGTCCACTTGATAATTCCCAAAGCTTGTTATACAGTTGCTTACTTGTTGGATTCATCCCTTTGAGTGTAACCGCTACATCTTGCTCTTCCAGTTTATTCACTACCTTTACAATCGATCCA
>JAZUQD010000146.1:0-6977 GCA_045605505.1 Pradoshia sp. | reverse complement strand
CCTACCATAGCAACAGTGGTATACTTCTCTCTTAGCTTCTTAACCTCTTCTACTTTGTCTTCAGGCAAGCAACCCGCTACAAATCCTGATAATTGACTTTCTTTAGCAATCGCTTGTGCAGTATGCTCGTTATCACCAGTCAGCATACAAGTGTATACACCTAGTTCTTTTAATGTTTGCAGTGCTACTGCCGTCTCTTCACGAATGACATCTTTTAAAGCAATGATTCCGGCTATGCCCTTTTCATCTTGTACGTAGGAAAGTGTTTTTCCCTCAGACATTAATTCAATTGCAGCCCCACCTTTAAATGAGAGGGCATCGTCATGCCCAACGAAATCCTTCTTGCCAATTTTCCAGTAATGTCCGTTTGCATATCCTTGAACACCATATCCGGATATCTCTTCTGAATCTACCCGTGGCAACGTCTGTTGGTAGTGCTGTTCCACAAACTTTACAATGGATTGGCCCAGTGGATGATTTGAGTTTTGTTCAATGGATGCAACACTTAGTAAAAATTCTTTTCGATCGATATCATCACGGATTAAAATATCCGTTACAATTGGTTTTCCTTGAGTAAGTGTTCCAGTTTTATCGAATGCGATGGCTTTAACATTACCTAAGGTTTCGAGATGGACACCGCCTTTGAATAAAATCCCGTTTTTAGCGCCGTTCGAAATCGCAGATAAAGTCGCCGGCATGATGGATGCAACTAGTGCACATGGTGAGGCTACTACTAATAAAACCATTGCACGATAAAGGGTTTCGGTCCAGGACCATCCCAACACGAAATGGGGGAGGAACATCATAATCCCAACGACGATTAGAACCACTTTTACATACATATCCTCAAATTTTTCTATAAATAATTGTGAAGGAGATTTTTCACTTTGTGCATTTTGAACGAGTGTAATAATTTTTTGGAACAAAGTTTCACTATTCGGCTTTGTAACTATTACTTTTATGGTTCCATGTCCATTGACCGTGCCTGCAAATACTTCATCTTGAATATGCTTACTGACGGGAATCGATTCTCCAGTAATAGCCGCTTGATCAACAGCGGTTTCACCAAATATAATTTCTCCATCAGAAGGAATGCGTTCTCCAGGCTTAATAAGAATTAAATCACCAACTTGCAAGGAAGATACTGAAACGATTTCTTCCATATTATCGATAATCCTTAGGGCCATTTCTGGCTGTAAATTCATCAAAGAAGAAATTTCTTTATGGCTTTTATTCATTGTGTATGTTTCAAGTGCACCACTTAATGAGAAAATGAAAATCAGGATGGCTCCTTCAGTCCAATATCCAATGATGGCTGAACCAATTGCAGCCAAAATCATTAAGAGTTCCACATTCAGTTTTTTTTCTTCGATTGTTTGCGTGATTCCTTCTTTCGCTTTTGCGTAACCGCCGATTACATATGCCAGGATATAGACGAACGCAGACGCAGCAGCGGAATCCTTTGTGGACAACAACCACCCGTATAAAATCAGAATACCGCTTAAACCAGCAGCGATAAGCTCCCAATTGGAAGTGAGTTTAGCACCTAGTTCTTTCCATCTGTTGGATGGTTTAGGTGAATTCTTCATGCTTGTTTTATTCAGAACTGTTTCCATGTCATTAACCTCCTCATAATTGAGAATTGATTTCATTTATTACCTATTTTTTAATTCTAATTGAGAATGATGTTCAAAATCATTAAGCTTATAAAATAACTTTTGCTGCCACAAATACTGTGACAGCAATAATTCGTATACTTATTTATAATAATTATTATCTACGTATAAGTATAACATATATAGCCTAATATGTTAAGGTAATTGTTTAAGAAAAGTGAAAAACAAAATTTCTATTATGAGTTTGTTAGAGAAGGATACTTTTAAAGACATTACACTACAGCTACTCGCTTTCCGTGGAGAGGAAGCCTTCTTGGCTACGCATGCTCAGGTCTCAGCCTTTCCTCTACTTCCCGCAGGAGTCGGTGGCTACAGCGAAATGGAACTTAGTTTATTCATGGTATGAAGAAGTATCTAATCTATTGAAAACAATTAAAAAATCCTCTGCTTAAACAGAGGATTGAATGTTAGTAGTATATGATTTTTGTTTGAATTTAATAAGAGCAATGAAAATCAGCAATAGAATAATACTGATGATCAGAAGGAAATTCCCATTTGGCAAATATTGAATGGCCAATCCGCCAAAAAACGGACCAGAAATGCTTCCTAGACTAAAAACTACACCACAAATAATATTACCGGCAGGAAGCAGTTGTTTAGGGAGTAAATCGGTCATATAACTGATTCCTAATGAGAAGGTAGAACCAACGAGCATGCCTGCAATAAAAAAGCATATAAATAATCCCGTAACAGTTTGTTCAATTAAGGCCGCTGTTAAGAAGATAGAAAATCCACCAAAAAGGACATATTGAAGGATACGTTTCCTTCCTAAAGAGTCACTTAATATTCCTAAGGGAATTTGAGTGATAATACTACCTGCTGCAAAAGCGGGGAGGATGATAGAAACTTGTTGGACATCCATATTAAGTCTCAATGCATAAATAGGAAAATTCCCGTTTAAAGAGGCTTCCAAAAACCCATATCCAAAAGGAGGCAAGAAGGCGACCCAAGCATATTTGGCCACTTTTTTAAAACGGTGTAAAGTACCGAAGACATTGGTGGTTTCTAGATCCTCGTCCGGAAATTCATTTTTTAATAAAAAGACACTCAACCAAGCAACAAGGCTGATTGCCGATGCTACGATAAAGGGTAAAGCACGGTTAATTTCAATTAAATTTGTCAGTAATGGACCTGCGGCGAAACCAATCCCGAAAGATAGTCCATAAATCGATATGTTTCTTCCCCTATGATTTATTGGAGTAAAGGCAGTAATCCATGTTTGAGTAGTAAAATGTAAGGTATGATCGCCAATCCCAATGATCATACGGAGGATAAACCAGAACCAAAAGGAATCGAGAATCGGAAATAATAAAAACGCAATAATGACAGACAGTCCGCCAAAAACAATCAGAGGTTTATATCCGAATTTTCGCAAAGGGATTTCCATGAAGGGTGAGATTAATAAAATTCCAAGATAAAGTCCTGTAGCATTTAATCCGTTTAGTCCGGAACTGACTCCATCTTGTTCAAATATAATAGCGATTAATGGTAATAGCATCCCCTGTGAGAAACCTGAAACAGCAACCAAAATAATAAGTGCGGAAAACCTGATTTTTTGATAATTCATTCTCATCACTCCTCTATCTGAAATCCATATTAGAATTGTTTGTACACTTTAGCAAGAAAAATTGAGGGGAGTAATCTAAAGTTTTTTCGGGAATAAAGGAATATATTTTAGTTTGGAAAGGAATTTAGGGGATGGGACAAAAAATATTTTCAACGATGTTAATCATTGGGCTACCGGTTTCTGTGGCGGGCTCTCTTTTACACTGGCCTAGCCTGTTCATGTTTGCTGTTTATTGTTTGACGATTATTGCATTAGCAAGTTTTATGGGGAGAGCAACTGAAAGCTTAGCAATCATATCAGGACCGAGAATCGGCGGACTTTTAAATGCGACATTCGGTAATGCAGTCGAACTGATTATATCTATTTTTTCACTAAAAGCAGGACTGGTTGGAATTGTATTAGCTTCTTTAACAGGAAGTGTTATTGGTAATTTACTATTAGTTTCTGGAGCTTCATTTTTCTTAGGTGGTATTAAATATAAGCGACAAAAATTTAATGTATTTGATGCCAGGCATAATGCTGGGCTTTTGACCTTTGGAGTTTTAGTAGCATTTATCATACCAGAGGTGTTTGCTGGTGAGATGGAGGCAAACAACCAAATGGTCATGAGTGCAGGTATTTCTATTATTTTAATCTGCTTATATCTGGCTGCTTTGTTCTTTAAGCTGGTCACTCATCGAGGAGTTTATCAGCGTAAGGATGAGTTGACTGTCTTAGAGGAAGAAGTTGAAGAAGCAGAGTGGAGCAAGAAATGGGCGATTATGGTCCTAGCCTTAGCAACTGTGGCAGTAGCCTATGTGTCAGAGAATTTGGTACACACATTTGAAGAAGTAGGAAATCAGCTCGGATGGTCGGAACTGTTTATTGGGGTCATTATTGTGGCAATTGTCGGGAATGCCGCTGAGCATGCATCTGCTATTATTTTTGCCTATAAAAATAAAATGGATATTGCTGTTGAAATTGCGGTCGGTTCCACTTTACAGGTGGCCATGTTCGTAGCACCGGTGTTAGTTCTGATTTCTTTATTATTTGAAACACAAATGCCGCTTGTTTTCACAATGCCTGAACTGGTAGCCATGGTACTATCTGTCTTTTTAATGATTGTCATTACCAACGATGGGGAAACTAACTGGTTTGAAGGACTCACCTTACTTGCTGCCTATTTAGTAATGGGAATCGGCTTTTTCTTATTATAAGAATGAATCAAAAAAGACTCTGATCTAATTAAGATTCAGAGTCTTTTTATGTTTTTATTATTTGATTCTTCATATGCCCTGTCTAACTACATTCTAATCTTTCTAACGTTAAGTATTCTTTTTTAAGGAGTCTTCCCGTTCATAAAAACAGTCATGTCAGTTAGCTCTATAGGTCACATCCTTTTGCTTGGATTTTCTAAATTCATGACGAAATCTACCCTTTATGTTTTCTTATGTGAGGATTGGTTCAATAAGCATTCCTCCCCGTCGTTATTCCAGTTGTTGATTTCGCCTCCTTTACTTTATATTGTTATCAGTATAGCAGTAATTATCATTTTTGTAAATATTCTAAATTTTACAAAAGTATGACAAAAGTTTGTGTACTGTAACAATATAGAGAGACGGTAAAAGAATGTCTTATAGCTTTTTGAAATCAGATTCTGTTTTATCAAACAGAGCGGATAAAAGAATAAGTGCATTCTGAATAGATTTTTTGCTTAAGAGGGAAAATAACAGCACAATCATTCTTTTTTGTATGTTAGAAAGGAGCTTCAAGCATGAGAAAAAATGCTTTTATTATGGTCGTGATCGCTATGCTTATCATCATTCCGACCCAGCATAATTGGGCTGCCCAAAAAGATGGACCTGAATCTAAGTTAGAGGATACTAAGTATAAAATTCCGGAATCCGTTCTATCGATTACTAAAGAAAATACGTATCCGAATCCTAGTCAGGACTCGCCTATGCTCGAGCCAAGTGAGTTATCCAAACAATTACTGGGCTCCAGCAATGTTAAAATTGAAAATCCTGAACTGATTCATATGCTCAATGAAACCAATATTGGAAACAATCCTGTTGCGTTCTGGTATCGGGCTACCGTTTATTTAGGGAAATGGGCTTTAAATTATGAATCCATGGAAACCTCTCCAAACTGGGAATATCAAAAAATTAATACAAATTTTTATGATAATCGTGGAGGGGATACGAATTTTCAAATTCATTATGTACAAGAATCGCAAAAAGTAGTTCGAGGTGGATTGACAGCTAAAGTTCCATCCAGCGAGGATATTAAAAAAATGATGCTGGCGAGAGCATCTGAAAAATCAAAACTTCCACTAGCGTTTGAAACGGTTGTTGGTGGCGGAACAAAGAAAGATCGAGTATATAATATTCCGCCCATGAGATTGGGTTATCTATATGGATATGCGCCTGCTATTAATGAAAAGGGGAAAGTCACGTATGGTGAAGTCTATTTGGTGTTAAAAGGAAGTAAGCGTGAAATTGTAGTAAGAAATGTTACCTCGCAGGGAATTGGAGCTTGGATTCCCATTCAGGACCATGTCTCTTATCAATTTAGAGCTGTAAACCGACCATACTAATTGCAAAATCATGATCTTATAGCTTCAGCCGAGAATGGTTGAAGCTTCTTTCTTTGGGTAAAAATAAAAGTGACTAGTTGCGAATTGGGTTACTATCGTTTAGGATAATATTTATGCATGAAAGGAGCCGGATTAGTTTTGACAACACCAATTTATAACAAAGATGAACAAGTAAAATACTTAAAAGACAGACTTGAATTATTTATGGAAGTATTAGACCGTATAGAGCCTGAAACAGCGGATATTGAAGATATAGACCGCCTGATTGAAATCGTAGATTCAATCGAAGAAAAGTTTCAAAGCTTTCAAAATCGACCGGACACAAATCCGGAGAATGCATAAGTAGTTTTTTATGAGGCAAATCCTATTAAGCGTAGGATTTGCCTTTTTACTTATGAATATTTCCTTATTACATCTAAATTCATTAACTGAACGGCTGCATAAATTCCCATACTCTGATTAAAACTATCCTTATTAATGTATATTCAGGAGGGAAAATAGTGAAAAAATGGCTTATCACCGGATTATCCGCCATCATACTTTCGGGTACATTCTTTGGTGTCGCGGAGGCGATTTCAAATGTTCGGTATGATTGGGGATTTAATAAAGGGAAGAATGAACAACCTGCAGATGCGGGGCCGAAATATAATGCAGTTGTTGAAAAATATGGAGCGATCTATAAAGTAAACACAACCAAGAAAGAGATTTACTTAACGTTTGATAATGGATATGAAAATGGATACACGGAAAAAGTGCTGGATGTATTGAAGGAACATAAAGTACCCGCTACTTTTTTTGTAACAGGGCATTATTTGAATACAGCCGAACCTCTTGTGAAAAGAATGGCGAAGGAAGGGCATATAATCGGTAACCATTCCTGGGGTCATCCAGACTTTACACAGGTATCAGATGAGAAAATAGCCGAGGAATTGGATAAGGTTAAGAAAAAAACAGAGGAAATCACGGGGCAAAAAGAAATGGCCTATATAAGACCACCTCGTGGAATCTTTAGTGAACGTACGCTCCAGGCAGCTAATAATCTTGGGTATAAGCATATTTTATGGTCGGTTGCCTTCCTGGACTGGGATGTAAATCGTCAGCAGGGGTGGAAACACTCCTATGATCAGATTATGGCCCAAATTCATCCGGGAGCCATATT
>JAZUQD010000145.1:0-9461 GCA_045605505.1 Pradoshia sp. | reverse complement strand
TCTTCCTCTTTTACTTCCATTTTTAAGATCAAACTAGCAGAAATAACTTCTGCTTTTTCTAAATCAAGGATTAATTGATCACCCAAGGGTTTGACCGGTAGTTTTTTTTGCAACTCCATCGTTGATTGATAGGTTGTTCCAGCTGAATGGTTCATCTTTGCAGATAAAGAATCTAATACAGTTTGCTGCAGCTCCAATTCGGTCTTCTTTGTTTCAACGCTAGATTTCATAGGAGCAATCTGCAGATTATATAAACCTGTAAATAGTAATAGAATGGCGGTACAAACTCCAACCAATAAAAATACTTGTATTTTACTTAATCGCCAACTCATTCAGACTTCACCTCTTCTTCAGAGGGCAGGTTACCGTCAGCCTTCAATTTTTTTACTTCCAGTAAATTAAGAGTAAGCTCAAACGTCCCAATATATCGAGGATCATAGTTTAGTTGATCTGTGTTACCATCTTCGCTTTCTTCTGCCTCTTCTTCCACTGGTGCTGCTTCAAGTGAGTTGACCATCGCATTACTAATGACACTAGTTGATGATAGTTCCTTCAGATAATAGGCAGCTTCTTCAGCCTTATCAAACCTTACCTCAATTTTAATCGACCCATTCTCTGCATATGAAAAAGATTCGATAAATCCGCGTGCCGGTAAGAATCCAATTAAATGCCTTAAAAGCGGTACCGTTTTGGTGGGGTATTGATTTGCCCAATTAACCTTTTCAGTTAATAATGTTACAGAATTGCTGTTTTCCTGAGATACTACCTTCTGTTGTTCCATTTCAATGGTTTGAGCGGTCATTTCATACTCTTGATCCAACGCATTCAGTTGGCTTTGATTACTTTGATATTGCCAAAAATAAAGAATTCCGCAAAGAATTCCAACAAAGACTGCTGTCAGAATAATTAAGATGACCCCCAGGCTTTTGCGCTCTTTTTTTGGCAGTAAGTTAATTTCTACAAGCATCATCTCACTCCTTTAAGAGCCAATCCCCCTGCTAAATAAAAGGGCTCCGGCAATTCAGGTTCCTTGTTGGATTGTATATATCCCTTTGGAATAGTCACCACGGTTTGTTCATATCTCTTTTTAATGTCAGAGATCACTTCATCGAGAAATGGGTGATCGCCTGTGATAACTATTTTAGTAACTTTATGCTGCTGCTGACTTAATGAATACTGATAAAAGCTCAAAACACGATCAATCTCTGTATACGTATCCTCTAACAATTGCATATAATCTTCCGTGTCTCCCGTGAATGCCATGATTTCTTTCTCTGCTTCTACACGTGAAGGTTCCCATTCACCACTCGTCCCCGTAATGGGGATGTTTTTCATAAATATCGGCTTATCATTTACAAAAATACTAGAATTAACGGTTTGAAGATTAAATTCAATTAATAAAAGATGGTCGTCTGATTCGCTTTCTCCTGCATGGTAAAACAGCCTGTACAACGACAATGGAGATATATCTGCTTCTATAGGGTAAAGCTGGGATTTTTCAAGTAAAGCCGCGTACTCAGATACCACCTCTTCTTGCGCTGCAAAGAGGAGGATTTCCTTTTTTTCCTCTGTCTCATTCAATAGAACGATATCAAAGACAGGCTCTTCAAATGGGAGATGAATGCTCGTTCCCATTTCTAAATACAGATACCCTCTTATTTCATCCTCTTTAATATCCTTAGGAATGGAAACCTTACGAATAACCAAGCGGGAGTCCGGCACTAAAAATCGTACCTGACGCTTATGTATTTTCCATTTGGCAACACAATCACTCAAAATATCCTTAAGAAGGTCAAAATCAGTAATAATGCCATCCTTTATAACACCGGCAGGTAAAAAATGCTCACCGCATTTGTGGACAATCGGTGGGTCTAGCTGCTTAAGTTCTACATAACGAATCACATGGTCTTTTAACACCAGGTTCACAACCCGATTGCTGCCTGAAAATAAAGTTAAAGCCATCATAACTTCTCCCTTCTACCCAATCATAAAAATTGTATATACCAGTCTAACAGGGACTCCCCAAAAAAGTAGGCCACCAGCGTGCCAATGACGATAAATGGGCCAAATGGAATCGGCTTACTGCGTTTCACAAGACCGAGCAGCATGCCAATCACACCAAATATTGCCCCAAAAAAGGCCGAGAATAGAAAGGCAAGAATAACTCCCTTTATGCCCATAACAAAACCAATCAAACCGAATAATTTTATATCTCCGCCACCCATGCCACCTTTGCTGACCACAGCGATCAATAGCGGGATTCCAAATCCGACGATAGCCCCAGCTAAACCGTCCCACCATGGGTCCAACGGTATAAATATCCGGATAAACAAAAAAACAACTGTAAAAAACAGCAGAATTTTGTTCGGTATAAGCATGTATTTCAAATCTGATATAAAAATGATGACCAGCAGGGAAATAAGCGCCCATGCCGCAAACAATTCAACAGTCCAACCAAGCAGCATCGGAGCTGCCAAGAATAAGCAGGCTGTTGTCAGTTCCATAATCGGATAAATAGGAGAAATGCCTGCTTTACACTCATGGCATTTCCCCCCTTGAAATACATATGAAACTACTGGAATGAGCTCTAACGGTCTCAATGTATGACCGCAGGCCGGACAAGCCGACCTTGGAGCCACAATCGATTCTTTCGCTGGAATCCTCAACCCTACCACATTATAAAATGAACCAAAGATGAGACCGGTGAGGAAGATTAAGAGATAGAGAGTAGCCATTATTGTAATGTGATATCAGCCCTTGTAAGTTCTCCAGCGACCTTATCAGGTTTATTAATATAATTAGCTCCTTTATCACCAGCCTTATTTAATACAACAATATATTTTGGTGGAGCAGTGTCTGTCTTTTTAGTATAGGTGACTTTGGAAGTTGCTTTATTATAAGTAGTAGATTTATCACTAGGATCTAATAAATTCTCTAAATAACCGCCATCTTCAAGTTGCTTTAAAGTAGCTTCAACAGAATCTGCATTTCCATTCTCCGCCACATACATTCTCATCGCATTAGCCGCTTGCTTCGCATTTACCACATGTGCGTCCTTCTCACTGTTTTTCATAATCGTTCCAATGGCTGGGATGGCAATCGCAGCAATAATTCCAAGGATGACAACAACTGCTAAAAGCTCAACAAGCGGAAAGCCTTTTTCGTTCTTCACGTGTTTTTTGAATAATTTCATTTTAATTTTCCTCCTAAAAGCATTTAATATAATAGTCCAAACGTTCTATATATCTTACAATATATACTATATTTTGGTAGAAATAAAGACATATTTTTATATTTTTGCATATATTTACCTGCTTATTTGATTAAACATGGTAAACATCGGTACGATAATAGCTAGGACAATAGTACCAACTAAGGAGGCAAGGAAAACAATCATCAAGGGCTCTATCAATGCCTTCAATGTATCTGTGCTGGCTTCGACTTCTTTTTCGTAAAACTCCGCTACTTTTGTAAGCATCGCTTCAAGCGACCCGGTTGTTTCCCCTATGGAAATCATCTGCGTGATCATCGGCGGAAATGCCCAATGTTTTTTCATTGGCACTGTAATTGACTGGCCTCTTTCCAATGAATCTCTTGATGCCAGTACAACCCTTCCGATTACTTCATTCTCAACCACCTGTTCCACCAGCGTCATTGATTCCAATATTGGCACGGAACTGGAAAACAAAGAACTAAGCGTTCTGGTCATACGGGCAAGTGCTGCTTTTTGCAGCATGCTGCCAAAGATGGGTACCTTCAATAAAAAATAATCCAAATAATACTTAGACTTCTTATTTTTCTTAATTAAGAGGATGGCCCCAGCAAATAAAAGAATAAAGAGGACAACAAAGTACCAGCCTGTTTGCATCATATTGCTGGCATTAAGGACAAATTGCGTTATCGCAGGAAGTTCTCCGCCAAAATCGGCAAACATACTTACATATGTAGGCACAACTTTCACTAGCAAAAAAATCACAACTGCAATCGCTACGATGGCGATCACTATTGGATAGGCAAGCGCAGATGAAATCTTTCTCTTTGTGTCATGCTGTTTCTCATAATGAATCGCTAAACGGTCGAGCGTATCATCAAGATTACCACCTATCTCTCCTGCACGAATCATATTGATGACCATAGGCGGAAATATTCTTTTATGTTTTGCTGCCGCTGTCGATAGAGGCTGTCCATCGCGAAGATCGGTCTCAATGTTTTGCAAGGTTCTAGATAGTGCCTTACTATCTGTTTGCTGAGAAAGAATATTCGTAGCTTCGACTACCGAAACTCCAGCTTTAATTAACGTGGAGAACTGGCGTAAATAAATAACAAAATGCTGAAGTTTAACAGGATTACCAATGGCAATATCCTTTGTTAACAGTGTTTCAGGCATCTGAGCTATTTCAATCACGCGTACATTTTCTTTTTTTAGCTTCTCCATCGCTTCGCGTCTGTTTACTGCATTTATCACGCCAGACCGCTTGCCTTTTACATCACGGCCGGTATATTTAAACCTCGCCATCTACTCCACCTTTTCCTTAAGAAATGGAGCAGCGGATTCTCTTGTGATAATCCCGGCTGTTACCAGTTCCCGAATATTGCTATCGAGCGTATGCATCCCCTGAGCTTTTGATGTCTGCATGATATTCATGATTTGATGAATCTTCTCACTTCTGATTAGATTCGAGACAGCTGAATTATTCATAAGAATTTCTGTTGCAGATCGGCGTCCGCTTTTATCCGCAGTCGGAAATAATCTTTGCGAGATAATCGAAATAAGCACATTGGCAAGCTGAATACGAACCTGCGCTTGTTGGGCTGATGGGAATACGTCAATTACCCTGTCAATTGTCGATGATGCAGAAGAGGTGTGGAGCGTTCCGAGTACCAAATGGCCCGTTTCCGCTGCTGTAATAGCTGTATGGATTGTCTCCAAATCTCTCATTTCTCCTACTAAAATGACATCAGGATCCTGCCTGAGCGCAGACCTCAAACCATTGGCAAAGTTATTAGTATCAAATCCAATCTCACGTTGGTCGATGATACACCCATTATGCTTATGCAAATACTCAATCGGATCTTCCAGCGTAATAATATGCTTTCTCATCGTTTGATTCATATACTGAATAAGCGCTGCCAGCGTCGTTGATTTACCGCTACCTGTCGGACCCGTCACTAACACAAGTCCCTGCGGTTTATGAGCAATTTGTTTTAAAACCTCCGGCAGCTTCAATTCTTCCATAGTCGGAATCTGGGTAGGCACAATTCTGATGGCCATTGCTACACAGGAGCGCTGAAGATACGTATTAATCCGAAAACGAGATAATCCCGGAATGCCGTATGAAAAATCCAGTTCTCCTTTTTCTTTAAAACGGTCCCACATCTCCTCTGGCACAATCGCCCTTGCCATTCCTTCCGTATCCTCTGGACGCAACGATTCCTTACTGTATCGCTTTAATTCCCCATTAATTCGCATGATCGGGGGAACACCAACCGTTAAGTGAATATCTGATGCTTTGAACTCATATCCAGCTCGAAGCAAGCTATCAATCTTTTTATCCATCTATTGCCACCCCCCTATTCAAGAACAGCTACACGCAGCACTTCTTCCGTCGATGTTAATCCCTGTTTTACTTTAAGCAGGCCGTCATCAATCAGGAAAACAGTCCGATGCTTGATCGCCAGTTCCCTTAGCTTTGTAAAGGATTCTCCGTTCATGATCACTCTTTTCATCTCATCGTTTAAAACGAGAATTTCATGAATGGCGATCCTTCCTTTGTATCCGGTCATATTACACGAAGAACACCCTTTGCCTCTTTTAACAGAATCTATTTTCATGCCTCTTTTCGCAAAGATCTCAATCTCTCTTTTCGTAGGTTGATGGTTCTCACCGCAATCCCGGCAAACACGCCGAACCAAACGCTGTGCCACAATACCACTGACCGATGAAGCAATTAAAAAAGGTTCCACTCCCATGTCCATTAATCTGGTTACCGTGCTGAGTGAATCATTGGTATGGATCGTGCTTAATACGAGATGGCCGGTTAAAGAGGCACGTATCGCGATTTCAACCGTTTCCTTATCCCTTATTTCACCCACCATGACGATATTGGGATCCTGCCGCAGGATCGATCTCAACCCAGCGGCAAACGTCATTCCGACATTTGTATTAACCTGAATCTGATTGACACCTTCGAGTTGATACTCGACTGGATCTTCAATCGTGATAATATTAACCTCTTCAGTATTTAATTCGTTTAAAGCCGCGTACAATGTGGATGACTTCCCTGAACCAGTGGGTCCTGTTATTAACACAATTCCAGCTGGCTGCTCAATCATTGTTTTAAACCGTTGCATATTTAAATTGTTAAACCCAAGACGATTCAAATCATTTAACGAGCTTCCCAAATCGAGAATCCTCATGACGATCTTTTCTCCAAATACCGTAGGCAAGGTCGATACACGTAAATCGACAGGGTGGAAATCTAAATTTATTTTCATTCTTCCATCCTGTGGAATTCTGTACTCAGTTATATCTAAGTTCGCCATAATCTTTATTCGAGCCGCCAAAACACTTTGCATGGATTTGGGCAATGTTCGCTCTGTCCGGAGAACTCCATCTACACGATAGCGGATCATCACTTTTGTCTCATGAGGATCCAAGTGAACATCACTTGCTCTTTGTGAAACAGCATTGGATAAGATCTGATTAACAAGCTTCACAATGGGCGAATCCTGATCCGTAATCTTATCATCTTTGCGAATATCGGTATCATTTAAATCTCCGAGCAGTTCCTCAATCCCTTCATCCTCGTCATAATATTTGGTAATTGTCCGCAGAATATCGTCTTTCGTAGCGATCGCTGCAATGATTTGAAAACCTGTCGCTAACCGTAAATCATCTATCGCATAGAAATCCATTGGATCAGCCATCGCCACATATAATTTTTCTCCTTCTTTTTTTAAAGGAATAAGAAGGCTTCTTTTCGCAATTTCCTTTGGTACTATCGCAAATAAAGTCGGATCGAAAGGGTATCTGAATAGACTGACATGTGGTATGCCTAACTGAAATTCAAGTACTTCTATTAATTGCTGTTCGGTAATATATCCTTTTTGTAAAAGAACATCTCCAAGCTTTTCACCTTTTGTCTTAATCTCCAGCGCATTTTGAAGCTGGTCCTCTGTAATTAAACCCGCTTCCACTAACAGATCACCTAAGCGTTTTCGGGTTTGTGACATGATCCCATCTCCAATTTCATTAAATTTCCGTTAAACTATTCATTCTTTTTATCTGAAGCATCCTGTCCTTCTTCAACATCCTCTTCTATTGGTTTCGTATCCTCATCCTCTGCAGGTTCGTCTTCTTCAATCGGCTCTTTATCATTTTGTTCGCCATCTTCAGCCGGATTCTCATCCTTACCTGATTGTTCTTCCTCCGATCCCTCAGGAGCGGATTCTGAATCCTCTGCGTTATCTGATTCTTCTGGAGGCAGCTCTACCTCAGGTTCCTTTAATCCTGTGACGATTACCCGATGAATCGGGCCATAGAAATCATCAGAAAGGACTTCAGACAGAACTTCTTTCCCTTTTTCATCAATCGTCTTTCTGACGATCTTGATGAGCAATCCATCTGTACCTTCAACAGATACTTTACTGTCATTCTCCTTAAGCAAGGCACTGTACTGTTTGATCGTTTTTGGTTTGAATTTTGTTTCATCTTCCTTCACAAGATTGTATGTATATAAGAAGGAATGACCTTTCAAAGTCACAACCAGTTTACTCCCCTCCAGGGAAAAATGAAGAGTGTAGGTTGTATCATTCGGGTTGGAAAATATCAGATCTACCTGCTTATCCAGATCCATTCTAGCTTCATACCCCAACTTGGCGTAATCTGGTAATTCACGGCTGATATTCCTCTCCAGAATAGCAAAGTTAGTAGGCATGATTGCTTCATATACAGCAGATGCAAATATGCTGGATGAAACCTTATCTTTTTTTGTTATATTGGCAGCTTTAATCGTCTCAATAAGGGACACTTGCGTTTTAGACGGTATTTCAATTTCAGGAACTGCTGTAAGTAAAAGACGGATTTCTCGTTCGCGGTCCTCTACACTAACGCTTGCCTTTGAAATTGTCTCCATCTGTTCAGAAGACCCCTCCAGATATTTTTCCATTTGAAAAACCAGCGGGCCCTGGTCAAGCATGGCAGCACTGGCCAGTAAATCAGCCGACAGTTTGTCCTTATCAATATGTTCGATCGCAAGCTTACTAGATAAGATGGGAATGAAGTCCTCAATCGCATTCTTCCTAAGCTCTACCTTCATTCCATTCTGTTGTCCTGAGTGTGCCTGTTGAAGTGTTTTCTCTCTATTAAATAGGAAGAAATCTGTGTTAAAAACAGTCTTTGTTTCCTTATAGGTAAACTCGATAAGACTATCTTTCATCCACTTTTCTGTCTCTTTCGTAATTAAATCATTTGCCTCAGCTATCGTTTTATTTGAAACATTTACAGAACCTACTGTTGTATTTGCCTCAAAATCATGCTCCGTATCCATAATGTTGTTGATTGCCAGCGAGCCATAATGAGAGAATCCAAGCATATATGCAGTAGAGAACAGTAAGATAATAAATACTTTACTAATGTGCTGCTTTCTCATAGCCAGGCTCCTCTCTAGTTAGCTAATGACATTCATCGACAATTCAACTACTACGGATGGCCCTTCGCTTTGAGCTGTTTCAACATTAGTTGCAGTTAGGATTGTTCCTTTTGCAAATAAAAGTTCACCTTGGCCATTTAGAATATCCTTGCTTACCGTTTTCCCTTGTAGTAATTCTATTTGCTTTTCCTTTAGAGCTTTTTCGCTTTCAGATAACTGCTGATACAAAGATACACTTGCCTCTACTTCCGCTTCCGTTTTTACAGCTGACACATCGGCCTGTGCTTCGTTTATTTCTACAACAGGTATTTTTTTGGGCTCAATTACTTCAATTGCCTCTTCGATTTTCTCTACAATTGGCTCTATTTCTTCGCCCACTTCTAACTCTTCAAGATGTTCAATATAAAAATCAGATGCATTTTCTACAACTACTAAAATATCTTTTCCAAATGTTAATACAGCTTCGGCTTTCAGAATGACATCCTTACCGCCAATACCGAGCTGCATACCGATGATATTTCCATTTTCTTCATCAATGAAATACTCAGAAATCTCACCGAGCAACTGTCCTTTTCTAGTCATAACCTTTGTATTGGTAATTTTGATTTTTTTATTCACCAACGTGTTTGCGATAGGAATTTCATTCAAATCAATCACGGCATTATCATTTTCAACCGTAATCGCATATTCACCAATCCCAATTACCTTTTTAAATGGAATGGCTTTTACACTTACTTGCCAATCCTCATGTTCAATCGTAAGAAAATCAACAGAACCCTTTTCCGGATTAATAACGATTGATTTAACATT
>JAZUQD010000144.1:0-8274 GCA_045605505.1 Pradoshia sp. | reverse complement strand
GGCTTCAAGATACGAAGGCAGGAAATAATCTTCAATCCATTGGTGCTCCTGATCTGTAAAAAAAGGATGCATTTCTTCATGCAACCCCCAAATAACAGCCTGAACGGCTTTGTTTTGCAGTAAAAAAGCTGATGGTGGATTCAGGATAGACAGTTTCCCTTCTTCGACCAATTCAAGCAACCATAAGCCAATTGGGTTCTCCTCTTCGTCCTGATCCATAATGGCGTTTTCAATCGGAAAAGTCTGCCGATAGAGGATGTCAATCCTGACTCCACTCTCATCGAACAGTCCTACACCTCTTTGAATTTGCAGCTTATGTAAGGGAGTGAACTTAGATGATGGTACAGCCTGTTTAAGATACTGAACTGTCTCTCGATCCTCCAGATTATCCTCATGAGCAGTGAACACGATATGTGGAGGTACCTCTTTACTACTTTGGCTGATACTATATTGGACCGCCTTAAACAACTGCTCATTCAATCCTTCATTTGGATTCTTTACACCAAACTCGTTGCAAACCCTGCCGTTCACATGAAACAATTCTTTAATAAATGTCGGCGTATCAGAATTAATCTCAATGCACTTATATCCATCCCCAAACGGAATAAGATCCAGCCGCGCAATGACGCTCTCGACTGGAAGGGTTTTAAGCCTTAAAAAGGAAAGTGTCTCTTTCGGAAATCCCATCTCAAGAAATGTTTCATCCGGAACTTCACGCAACAGCGAGGCTGTTTTCGTAAATACCTTGCCGATCCGTTCAGTGATCTGGCGAATAGTAGCCTCCTCTTGTCGGCTTACCAACTGCATATCATACAGGGCATATTCCTCGCCATAAAGATCTGCCCAAAAACTTTCTATGTTTCTATAAAACTGTTGTCGTCTTTCATGATAGCTATTCGTCAACTTCATTGATCTCCTTAACATAAATCACATATACGCCTCGATCCTCATCCACCTCAGTAGATGTCACATTCATCTGACCGAATCCCGGTACATCCACAGTATCCTTCAAAAGATAACGCAGGACATCATAATGAGTATCGCAAGGGATACAGGAAAGCAGCCTATAGTTTTCTCGTAATTCAGGGTTTCGAAACTCTATATGAATTCCTTGACCACGGTAGTTTTTTTCATTCTCCCCTTGCAAATTCCTGCCCATTTCTTTAACCACAAGGATTTCCTCTTCACCAGCCATTTCAGTTGATGTAAGCTCGTATTGTGTTCCCCTTATAATGAAATAAGCGCATAGCTGTCTGGCATAACACTCATCTACACCAATGGCTGGGAGACTGTATTGGTAAAATGGTTCATACAGTCCATGCCCTTTATCAAGATAATATGTTAATTGCTTCATCTCTACTTCCCTTCCTCATTTAATAGGATAGACATTTCGCCAATATTAACCCAACAGCAAGTGACAATGAGATCAGCATAATACCAACTGCCTGATTATCCTCTTCAATTGCCTGATGGATACTAAAACGAATCGTAAGAACTTCCGCGAGCAAGAATACAACAATTTGTGAGACGATTCCTATAACTCCCCAGATCAACATATCCACTAGTGATACTGAATATTCGACTGCGGACCCAAGCACAATAGCTAACCCGACGATTTTACCGCCGAGTGACATGGCTGCGGTTGAATTCTTTTCAGCAATCAACTTGAACTCCCTCAGCTTAGGTGTAGTAATAATAAATAGCGCGATTCCTGCAGCAAGTAATAACAATGCTACTCCCATGTATGATAAGAAATTAAGATATAAATTCATATAAATCCTCCCTTTCCAAAAACTAACCTCCAAAAACTTTCGTCCCGCTCCCAAATCCTGAACTTGCCTTAATTCCTCCTTTAAAAGAAGAACTATTTTTATAAGATTTATAGGCGTTATTATTCAGAAGCGAACTTTTATCCCTATAGTAAGTACCGCCATAATAATAATGGCCATAATGACCCGAGCTATAATCATCACATTCCCACACGCCATCCTCATCATCCCAGTCCCAATCCCCACAGCTTTGATCCGTTGGTTTTGGAGGAAGGTCAGCATTTGTCGTTCCACATCTAACCAGGCCAATCGTAAGTGCAGTTGCAGTCACACCAATCATGATTTTCTTGGTTTTATTCAAAGTAATCACCCCACTTCCTTTTTTATTATATTTTACAAAATATTTACAATAAAATGTGCAAAATATGAAAATTGACTTAAGTTTTCTATGTTATATGGCCCAGTAAGGAATACATGCTTACGCATCATTTCAGCCTACCTATTTAGAGCAGCTTTCTGATCTCCGTCATCTCATCACAGATCTAAAAGACCAGCCACCTCCATTAAACTTACATACCCACCAATTCTAAATAATAAAAAAGCCTCTAAAACTCGGAAGTCTTAGAAGCAATTTCTGTAGTCTTTGCAAAGAACGATAAAAACAGAATTAAAATTCCACTTTGAATGATATTGAAAATCAAGGAAGCGTCACCATCATAAGCCCATCTACTTTTGTTCATAAACAAAAGTACTACAAAAAAAGACCAACAAAAAATTACATTTCATAAAAAACGATAGTCTTCTTTTTAATTGAAAAACCTTTGTTTTTCACTCCATTAACAATTCTTTAATTGCATATCCGATTAGATCATATTTATCCTCATTAAAATGCTTATGTACTAAAAATTACGATTTGTATCATTTAATATGTATTACCATATGTACAGGTTTATAAATCATAAATTTACAATACTATGAATTTATCTTACTAGTATGGCTGTACCAAATTATCATCTCACCCATTACATAACATGGATAACATGATCGAGGAACAATAGGATTATACCTCCGCAAAAAAAATCACCTTCCTTACGCAGGAAAGTGATTTTAGATTAATGGGTTAAAAAGATACTACAGTACGTTTTTATTAACAGTAGTTTTTTCTAAAGGTTTAGCTGTATTTGTTCTACTTCCAATTTTCTTAGTGATGAATAAACCGATTAAACAAATGACAGCAGCACCGGCTAGCCAACTCCAAGTATGTACCCCGAATCCTTGATCACTAGCTAAGCCGATTTTTGAGAATACGATATAGAAAGAAATGACACAGAAGATCATGCCCCAAGCAGCCTCCTGACGGTATTTCCACGGCTCCAGATTTACAAGATTACGGCTAGGGAGTACATACGCTTCTTTCCTTGGTTTAATTTTTCCGATCACCAACATAAGCAGACAGCTGATGACAAACAGGATTGCCAATTGATATAAGAAACTCATTTCCGGTTTAATAACCAATTGTAGGATTGCATACGTTACAATAAAGAAAGTAATGGAGATTTTCGCTGCAATCGCTGGAACTCTCTTTGTTACATAGCCGATGAAGATAATGGTGAAAATCGGTACATTGAAAAAGCCGTTAATGACTTGTAAATATTGAAACAACCCACTTGGTGCATACATAATCAGTGGCGCGATAAACATGGAAATCAAAGCAATGAAAACACCGAACCATTTACCTTTCCTGACAATTTCTTCGTCAGATTTATTCTTTCCTAAGGTTGGTGCATACACATTGATAGCAAAAAGAGTTGAAGCACTGTTTAAAATTCCATTAAATACACTTAATACAGATCCAAACATTGCGGCGGCAAACAAGCCGATCAATGGTTTTGGCATAACTTCTGTTACCAAGGCTGAATACATAGTGTCTGGGTTAGCCCCTGTATTACCTATAATCTGAAACGCCATGATACCAGGAATAATGACAATAATCGGCGTAAAAATCTTCAATAAACCGACAAACATGATCCCTTTTTGCCCTTCTTTTAAACTCTTTGCAGCCAAAGCACGCTGAATAATAGATTGGTCCGTTCCCCAATAATAGAAGTTAACCAGCAAAAGGCCGGTTAAAGCTGCCCCAAATGGGACAACATCTTGATTGGTACCGATTGCATTAAACTTTTCAGGTGTTGCCGCAACAAACTCAGAAAATCCTTGAGACATGCTGCCATCTCCTAAAGTAAGCAAAGCAAAGATTGGAACTAATAAACCACCTATAGCCAAGGCAATTCCATTAAATGTATCGGAAATCGCAACCGCTTTCAATCCACCCAGAACGGCATAGAAGAAGCCGATGATTCCAATTAACCAGACCATAATCCAGATGCCTGCCCCGTAGCTGATATGAAACGTACTTTCAATATCGAACATTTGGCTTAACGCAATTGCACCTGAATAGAGTGTTGTCGGCAGCATGTTTAACACATACCCCAATAAAAACAAAATAGAGACAAAGGATTTAACTTGACTGTCATATCTGTCTTCTAGGAATTCAGGAATGGTTGTAATTCCTTGTTTTAAATAGCGAGGTAGCAGATAAATGGCCACTAACGCCAATACAAATCCGGATGTTACTTCATAGGCCATATTACTCATATTTCCCGCAAAAGATTGGCCGCTCATGCCCACGAACTGGGTGGCATTTAAGTTTGTCAGTAGTAAGGACATTCCGATAACGCCCCAAGTCAAACTTCTTCCACCTAAGAAATAGCTGTCCTTAGATATGTCCGTTCCAACTTTTTCTTTTCTAAGTTTAGAAAATGTATAGTAGGCAACTACACCTGTAAAAAGGATGAATGATAGAATGATATACCACTGCACGTAAACTCCCCCTGCTGTTCAAAATAAAAACGCTTTCAGGGGTATCATAATAAATTTTAGTAAATTAATCAATTTATTTTACTAAATAATTTTAAAAAGTGCTAAGTCCTTCCAAAAGAAATCTTCTAGATTTTTTAGATGAACCTTTCTATTTAGATCCAATTTACCTTTTATTCTAAGGGGGATTTCACTTCATTCCCTTTCCCATTCTTATACAATAAAACGAATATATTCTTAAAGAAATTTACTAAAAAGTATAGTATACTGAAAGCGCTGTATTAAACGGATAGTGAATCTTACAAAATGTGAAGTTCATTTTTAAATTAAATGTAAGGAAAGGAGGCAGCGGTTCAATGGCAACGATTAAAGACATCGCAAATAAAGTAGGAGTTTCACTAGCGACGGTTTCAAGGGTTCTGAATTACGATGACTCTTTATCGGTCAGTAATGAAACAAAAAAACGAATTTTTGAAGCAGCAGAAGAATTAGATTATCAAAAAAAGCCTAAGCGCAAAGCACTCTCCTATAAAGTAGGAATTGTCAATTGGTACACCGAAAAAGAAGAATTGGACGACCTTTATTATATGGCTATCAGACTCGGTGTAGAAAAGCGATTGGAGTATCATAAGATTCAATCTACTAACTTTCCCGTCGATTCTTTACGTTCCCTTCAAAACGAAGGAATTCAGGGGATTATCGCTATCGGGAAATTTAGCGAAAATCAAGCTGAGGAACTAAAGAACGTCACAAACAAAATTGTGTTTGTAGATAGTTCACCCAACGACAGCCAATTCGATTCTGTGACGGTTGATTTCGAAAAAGCCACACGAAACGTCCTACACTATTTTCTGGAACAAGGACACAGAAAAATTGGTTATTTAGGTGGTCGAGAAATTTATAAAGATCAAACATCAGAGATTGATGATCTCAGAAGAGTTAGTTTTGAACAATTTTTAACGAAAAAAGGCCTTTACCAAGATGCTTATGTCTATGAAGGTAAGTTTTCAGTCGATGATGGCTATCATCTGATGAAACAAGCAATCAAAGATCATAAGGAAGATCTCCCCACTGCCTTTTTTGCCGGAAATGATTCTATCGCTGTTGGTGCATTACGCGCACTTCAAGAAACAGGCATTCAAGTTCCTAATCAGGTTAGTATTATCGGAGTAAATGATATTAGCATTTCAAAATACATGTCCCCTCCCTTAAGCACCGTTAAAGTATATACCGAATTAATGGGTGAAACCGCTGTTGATTTGTTGCTTGAGCAGTTTACCGGGAGACAAATTGCAAAAAAGGTTACCCTTGCCACTCAACTAAAAATTCGCGAAAGCTCTAAATAAAGCGCACATTTTTGTGCGCTTTTTTATATAGAAAAACCACTAGTAAAATTTTTAGTAAAATTGTTGACTCACTTTACCAGTTTTTATACAATGATATTGGATACGCTTTCAAAAAAAGGAAATATCATTGTATAAAAGCCAAAGAGTAAGGATCTAAATAATACAAAACGCTTTATTTAAATGACAAAGGGAAGTGACCTGATGGATCATCAACAATTATTATCAACATTTCAACGTGTTTTCTTAGGCAGTATACATGATAACATTCGAACTTTTTTTTCACCTGGACGGATTAACTTAATTGGTGAGCATACAGATTATAACGGCGGCTATGTATTCCCAGCAGCCATCACCTATGGCACATACGGGTTAACAAGACAGCGTAGAGACAGAACCATTCGATTATACTCATTGAATTTCGAAGAAGTAGGAATGATTGAGTTCTCTTTAGATGAATTAACGTATGAACCATCCCATTTATGGGCGAACTATCCTAAAGGAGTCATCCGGTATATTAGCGAGGATGGACACGAACTACCCAATGGCCTTGATATCCTCATATATGGCAACATTCCGAATGGAGCTGGCCTTTCTTCTTCCGCCTCACTCGAAATTTTGATTGGCGTAATGATAAATGAGGTCTTTCAATTAGGGATTGATCGCGTACAGTTAGTAAAGATTGGACAGAAAGTAGAAAACGAATTCATCGGAGTAAACTCCGGTATAATGGACCAGTTTGCGATTGGGATGGGGAAAGAGAAATCTGCTATTCTACTTGACTGTCAGACTCTTCACTACGAATATGCCCCTTTTGATATAGACGATCACCAAATCGTGATTATGAATACAAATAAACGTAGAGAACTTGCGGATTCAAAATATAATGAACGACGCAGCGAATGTGAAGCAGCATTAGAAATCCTGCAAAAAGTGACTAACATATCCTCTCTTGGTGAACTGTCTATGAATCTTTTTAATCAGCATAAAGATCTCATTGGCGACCCCATTATTGAAAAACGGGCACGTCATGCGGTTTATGAAAATGAACGGACAAAGAAAGCCTTTCAAGCATTACAGGCTGGTGATTTAACTCAATTTGGCCTTTATATGAATGAATCGCACATCTCACTTCGGGACGATTACGAAGTGACCGGATCGGAATTGGACGCGTTAGTGGAAGCAGCATGGCAACAGAATGGGACAGTTGGAGCCAGAATGACTGGAGCAGGGTTTGGCGGCTGCGCCATTGCATTGGTTAAATCAGCCCATATCGAAAAATTCATTGAAGAAGTTGGAGCAGCTTATAAGCAAGCTATTGGATATGAGGCAGATTTTTACGTTGCCAGTATTGGGGATGGAACTAAAGAAGTTATCGAGGAGGCGATCGTATGAGTATAGTAGTTCTTGGGGGAGCCGGCTATATTGGCTCACATGCTGTATATCAATTAATAGACGAAGGCTACGACACAGTAGTGGTCGATAATCTGCAAACCGGTCATAAGGATGCCATACATCCTAATGCGAGATTTTATCAAGGCGATATCCGTGAGAAGGACTTTCTAAGAGAAGTGTTTACGAAAGAACAAGTAGACGCTGTCCTTCACTTCGCTGCCTTTTCACTGGTTGGCGAATCCATGGAAAAACCGCTCGAGTATTTCCGTAATAATGTCTATGGTACGCAAGTACTGCTTGAAGTGATGAACGAATTCCATGTTAAGCATATCGTCTTCTCCTCTACTGCTGCTACATATGGAGAGCAAGAGCAGATGCCGATCACGGAAGAAATGACGACGAACCCGACAAATGCCTATGGCGAAACAAAACTTACGATGGAAAAACTGATGAAATGGTGTGACAAGGCATATGACATGAAATATGTAGCGCTGCGTTATTTTAACGTTGCTGGCGCCCGTTCAACCGGGGAAATTGGTGAAGACCATCATCCGGAAACACATTTAATACCCGTCGTATTACAAGTTGCTCTAGGACAACGAGAGTCTATTTCTATTTTCGGAGAAGATTATCCTACGGAGGATGGCACTTGCGTCCGCGATTATATACATGTTGAGGACTTAATTGATGCGCATATTTTAGCCTTGAAGTATCTTCAAAGCGGTGGTGAAAGTACGATTTTTAACCTCGGCAGCAGTACAGGTTTTTCAGTCAAGGAGATTGTGGAAGCAGCCAGAACGGTTACAGGCCATGAACTTCCCGCCAAACTAGCACCGAAGAGAGCTGGAGATCCCAGCACATTGATTGCCTCATCCAAGAAAGCCAACCGT
>JAZUQD010000143.1:0-4682 GCA_045605505.1 Pradoshia sp. | reverse complement strand
ATGGGAGAAGATGACCCTCAATTCAATTGGCTCCTTGCAACGGCCCATTCTGAACTTGAACAGTATGCTGAGGCTCTGACATGCTACAAAGAGGCACATGAATCTTTTGCTGATAATAAAGATTTCTTACATGAATTCGGGTATTTCTTGTTGGAAGATAGTAAATTTGAAGAGGCCAGATCGATATTTAAAAAATTGCTTGAAGAAGATCCGAGTAATGATGAATATATCGATATATTAGAAAGAATTTAACTAATTTGTACAGAGGAGGGCTCCACCTTGAAAACCCCTGTTTCTGTCGATGAGAAGAAAGAATTTATACGCTGGTTTTTAAACCACTATCAATTAAAACGCAGAGAATGTGTATGGATACTAAATTACTTGATGAGCCATGATCAGCTTATGACGAATGTACATTTCGTGGAAGGGGCTAAATATTGTCCAAAAGGGATGGTTATGTCCACACATTGTGTAGAGGATGTCCCGTTTCGATTTTATAAGAGTAATATCATGACAACAGATGCTGAGAAATCATTTCATGATATTAGGCTTAATAAAGACGAAGATATCTACATACAGTTGAATTTCAAGACGGCTTACTCATCTTATCAGTATGCAGCTGTACTTGAGGAAAATCCATTCCTGCCCAAAAATCTCCCTGGTAATGAACAGGATCAATATATTGCAGAAAATATATTGAAAATGAGTTTATCGAGATTTGAAGAGGAACGATTAACACAGTTAATTGATGAGGCAATTGATAATCGGGATATAGAACGATTTAAAAAATTAAGCAGTCAACTTAATGAAATTCGAGGTCAAAAATCATATAATTAACAGGGCTACACCTATTCTTCTTGAAGCCTAAGAGAATAGGTGTAGTCTTTTTTTATACCATCTATTCAATTGTCAAAGTGATAGAGATGATTCAGGTAGGAAGTACAAGCAATTTTTGGCTGTTTTATAAGCTTATTTGTATAAATTTTACTTATTATGTTTTACAATGGAAAAAGAAGTTAAGGGGGAAAATTATGAAATATCAGTCAATAGATGTAGAACCATTTATTAATTCCAGAGAATATATCGATACCGTTGTCATTCCTTTAAATCCAGTAGCATTTGGTGATGCACTTAGCCAGACAGTCTCTTCCTATGAATTTATGACATTGCTGACGTATGAACTGGAAAAAGAATTAAAAGGCCGTTTATTCTTATCCCAACCTCTGTCTTATATTAAAAACAGTACAGCAGAGGATAAAATAAATCTTTTGTCTACCTGGGTTGAATACTATAAAGATGAGGGATTTAAATATATTCAATTTCTTACGACAGACAGTAAATGGACAAGTATAGATGAGGGTGGAAATGTTGTATGGATTCCGGCTATTCCGATTGAAAAAATGCCTCCAGAGGCTATTAAATCAGTCATAAGCGAACAAACGAAACAGCTTGCAGGCAAACTGGCTGAATCCTGGGTGATCTAAGTCTAAATGGGCTTATCACTGCCAAATAGTATAAAACAGGAAAATAAAACATGTATTTCCTAAACTGGGAGTTTATTGACCTATTAAAAATATTAGGATATTATTGTAATGTCCTAGTTTTATGGAAGTTTGTGCAATCTTCTATTTTGTATGACTTTTTCGATATAAGGGGGGGAGAAATTTTATGAGCAGCCAAAAAGTATCAAGACGCCAATTCCTGAATTATACGCTTATGGGCGTTGGGGGGTTTATGGGAGCGGCAACGCTTATGCCTATGCTGCGTTTTGCAATCGATCCAGCTTTGAAAGCGAATGCATCTGGGGAGTTCATTAATACCGGATTGAAAATATCTGAGATTACTGAAACTCCAACTCGTGTCGATTATAAAACTGAGGTAAAAGATGGATGGTACGAAGCTGAAGAAACAAGAACAGCATGGGTTTACAAGGATGAGAACGGCAAGATAGTTGCCCTTTCTCCGGAGTGTAAACATTTGGGATGTACGGTGAACTGGGAAGGATCAGAAGATCACAAGAATGAGTTCTATTGCCCATGTCACGGGGGTCGTTACGAAAAGAATGGTAAAAACGTTCCGAAAACACCACCAATCAAGCCGCTCGATGTTTACGACAAGCAAGAAAAAGATGGGGTATTATACTTAGGAAATGCAAATGAAAATGGAGTGTAGGGAGGCATAATCAATGCTTAATAAAATGTATGATTGGATTGATGAGCGATTGGATATCACGCCATTGTGGCGGGACATTGCTGATCATGAAGTCCCTGAGCATGTAAACCCTGCCCATCACTTTTCGGCATTTGTTTATTGTTTTGGGGGATTAACATTTTTCATCGTCGTCATTCAAATTTTATCCGGAATGTTTTTAACCATGTATTATGTGCCGGATATTAAAAATGCATGGGAATCTGTTTATTATTTACAAAATGAAGTTGCTTTTGGTCAAATCGTCCGGGGCATGCATCACTGGGGAGCAAGTGTCGTCATTGTCATGATGTTTTTACATACTCTTCGTGTGTTCTTCCAGGGGGCCTATAAAAAGCCTCGTGAATTAAACTGGATTGTTGGAGTTTTAATATTTTTTATCATGCTTGCTTTAGGGTTAACAGGATATCTGCTTCCTTGGGATATGAAAGCGCTATTCGCTACAAAGGTAACCTTAACAATTATCGATTCGGTGCCATTTATCGGGCCGTATTTAAAAACGTTACTTGCGGGTGATCCTACGATTGTTGGAGCGCAAACCTTAACACGTTTCTTTGCGATTCATGTTTTCTTCCTTCCAGCGGCATTAATTGGACTAATTGCAGCTCACTTCTTAATGATACGTAAACAGGGAATATCTGGACCGCTATAAGATTCAGTTGAAAAAAATGTTACGAAGGAGGGGATATCCTTATGCATCGTGGTAAAGGAATGAGATTTGTAGGGGATTCAAGGATAAGTGCGGATAGAAAACCGAATATTCCAAAAGATTATTCAGAATATCCAGGTAAAACAGAAGCCTTTTGGCCGAATTTCTTGCTCAAAGAATGGATGGTAGGTGCTGTATTTTTAGTCGGATTTTTATGTGTTACAGTGGCCCATCCATCTCCGCTCGAGCGGATTGCAGACCCGACAGATACGGGATATGCACCATTACCTGACTGGTACTTTATGTTTTTATACCAATTGCTTAAATATTCATATGCTTCCGGACCATACAATTTAATCGGAGCTCTAGTTATTCCGGGATTAGCCTTTGGTGCATTAATGCTTGCGCCATTCCTGGATCGTGGTCCTGAACGCAAACCGACAAAGCGGATTTTCCCGGTAGGTTTTATGTTGCTGGCATTTGCGGCTGTATTTTACCTAACATGGGAAACTGTTTCAACACATGACTGGGCTGCTGCGAAACTACAAGGACAAATCGTAGAAGATGTGGCAATTGATAAAGAGTCCGAAGGTTATAAATTGTACCAGGGACAAGGCTGTGTAAGCTGTCATGGCGATTCCTTACAGGGGGGGAATGGACCTAAATTACTTGGTACAGAATTAGAAGTGGATGAAATTGGTCATATCGCTGTAAATGGTTCCGAAAATAAAAAGATGCCTCCCGTGTTTAAAGGATCTGAAGAAGAGTTGAAAACATTGGCAGAATTTATTAAGGGAGCAAATGCAGGCGGAGATTCAAAAGGGGAATAATGTTTTTAAATAAAGGGGTGCTCAGTTGAGTGCCCTTTTTTTATCTTTCTAACATACATGGGTGATTCCCATTCTGACTAAGTCCAAGTTGACAAATGGGGTACATTTATTTGTATGATAAAGAATAGAATGAGCCTTGGAAGAACCCAGACACATCCTTTACTTTTATTAGATAGAGTTTGGATATGTTCTGGCGGAAACTAGGAGGTTCGGATAACGGGTAGGAAAAAGAATTTAAGGATTTTGGAGGATAGTATGAAGAGCTGGCTTTATGCTTTATTGAGTAATCGGATTTTTTTATGGGTTTTATTGATCGTTAATGTTTTTGGGACAATCTATGGGTATTATTGGTATGAGGGGCAGCTTGAACTTACACCTCTTGCCTTTATTCCTTTTGTTCCTGACAGCCCGACAGCAAGTTTGTTTTTTTGTTTGGCCATAATGGGATGGCTTTTAGGACGAAACTTTGGTTTATTCGAAGCTTTGGCAATTGTATCTTTATTTAAGTACGGAATTTGGGCAGTCGTTATGAATATCCTTACATTTTTTGTGGAGGGTTCTATATCGATAATTGCTGTCATGTTAATCGTGTCACATGCAGCTATGGCGATTGAAGGGATTCTTTATGCTCCTTTTTATCGGATTAAACCATGGCATTTAATCGTGGCTGCTATTGTAGCTATACATAATGAAATTATTGATTATGTCTATGGAATGATGCCGACCTATAGTGTGCTTCATCATTATATCCCTCAAATAGCCTATTTTACATTTTGGTTGAGTATCCTTTCAATTGGTGTGGGTTACTGGTTTTCCCTTCGTAAAGACAGGGAGGTATACTCCATCCATTCCAAGCAATAAACGGTTCTAGCCTTGTCCCTTCTCACATACGATTAAGTAGTATGAGGAGGGATATTTTTATGAAGATTAAATCTTTATTTTTTTCTATCGTTATTATCATTTCATCAGGCTTGATTACGACCTATGCTAATGGA
>JAZUQD010000142.1:0-4299 GCA_045605505.1 Pradoshia sp. | reverse complement strand
ATCGCCAAACGATTCAGTACTCCTCGATAAAATGTTTCATTTGCAGGCTGAAATGGATGCAAATGGCGGATGGGAAATCCATTCAAATGCCCAAATCATGTTAAATAAGCTTGGGATTAAAGATCTTAATGTTAAAATGGGTTCTTTATCCGGAGGTCAAAAAAAGCGTTGTGCTTTAGCTAAAGTTCTAATGGAAAAAGCAGATTTGCTTATTCTGGATGAGCCCACGAACCATCTTGATTATGACAGTATCCAATGGTTACAGGAATATATCCAAGGGTATCAAAGCTCGGTTTTATTTGTTACCCATGATCGATACTTCTTGGATGCAGTGACCAAAAAGATTTGGGAGCTAGATAAAGGACAGCTGCATTCATATGATGGAAATTATGAGAAATTTTTAGAAATTAAAGCCATCCGCGACGAGATGGAAGCAAAATCGGCTCATAAAGTATCGAGACTATTTCAACAGGAATTGGCTTGGATGCGCAAAGGAGCCAAGGCAAGAACAACGAAACAAAAAGCCAGAATTCAGCGATTTGAATCTTTGCAAGAAGAAGCGAAAACTGGCAAAGACAATGAAGATTTAAGCTTGGATGTTGCTTCAACTAGATTAGGGAAAAAGGTTTTGGAACTGATTGATGTTTCAAAGTCCTATGAAAATAAAGTGTTAATCAATCAGTTTTCGACCATATTACAAAAAGGTGATCGGATTGGGATCCTGGGAGCCAATGGCAGCGGGAAAACAACGATCTTAAAGATGCTGGCTGGTGTAGAACCGGTAAGTGAGGGATTAATCGATCGAGGTTCAACCGTATTAATTGGCTATTACACGCAGGAAAATGAAAATCTACCCCTTAATAAGCGGATGATTGAATATATCCGGGAAACAAGCGAAGCGATTACCCTTGCCGATGGGGAACGAATTTCTGCTGCACAGATGCTGGAACGTTTTCTTTTTGAACCGCATACCCATGGAACCATCATTGGGAAGCTATCAGGCGGCGAAAAAAGAAGACTTTATTTATTGAAAATATTGATGGAATCTCCAAATGTCTTATTATTGGATGAACCGACCAATGACTTGGACATTCAGACATTAACTGTATTGGAAGATTACTTGCAGCATTTTCCGGGCGTTGTGATAACCGTATCACATGATCGTTACTTCTTAGACAAAGCATGTGATAAATTATGGGTATTTACGGGAAATGGTCATATACAGCAATACTATGGGATGGCAAGTGATTATCTGGAATGGAAACAAGAGCAGGATAAGGCTACAACGATTATTGAGAAAGAATCAACCAATAAAGTAAAACGTTCAGAAGAAACAAAAACCAAAAAAAGGCTTTCCTATCATGAAATGAGAGAATGGGAAGGAATCGATGAAAAAATCGAAGCGGTCGAAAAACGGCTGGAAGAAGTCGCAAGCGAATTAAATTCAGCAGGCAGTGATTTTGAACTGGCGAATAAATTGGCGGAGGAAGAAATTCAATTAAATGAGGAGTTGGAACATTTAATTGAACGCTGGTCTTATTTATCAGAAAAACAGGAAGGATAAAACGTAAGAATATAAATATTTTAATAAATATGCTACAATCCCCCTAGATAAATAGATCAGGGGGATTTTTATGATGAGGATTGTCGCAATTGAGCCAACACCAAGCCCGAATACGATGAAGGTCATTTTAAATGAAGAATTACCGGCTGGGAAAAGTAACAATTATAAAAAGGATACGATTGATACAGCACCTACAATTATAAAAGAAGTTTTAAACATTGAAGGTGTTAAAGGTGTGTACCATGTAGCTGATTTTCTGGCTGTAGAAAGAAACGCCAAATATGATTGGCCTGGCATTCTGGCCCAAGTTCGGACTATTTTTGGTGAGTCTGTTGAAGAAACCCAACCGAATCAAATGACGTCTGGTAAAGGATTTGGAGAAGTTAAGGTACAGATTCAAGTCTTTAAAGGTATACCGATTCAAATTAAAGCGAATAGTGAGCTGGAAGAAAAACGTTGGGCTATGCCAAAAGTATTTATTGAGGCTTTTCAACAAGCGCAGCTTATGGATGATAATGCCGTATTAATCCGTAAGTGGAGTGAATATGGCAATCGTTACGGAGAGCTTGAGCAGATCGGGAAAGAAGTTTTAGATGAATTAATTGCTTTGTATCCTGAAGAACGCTTAGCTGAACTGGTTGCTGAAGCAAAAACGGTGATTAAACAAGCAGATAATGTAAAGGTACAGCGAAGAAAGTTAACGGAAGCTGACTTGGAACAGGAAGATTGGAAGGCGAGATTCCAGGCGTTAGATCAAATGGACGATCCCGAGTTAGTAGATCTTCCTTTGCTTGATAAAGCATTACAGGACGAAAAAGCGTCTATAAGAAGGCTCGCTGTTGTCTATTTGGGTATGATAGAAGATACTTCTGTATTACCTTATTTATATAAAGGGCTCAAGGATAAGAGTGTGACTGTCAGAAGAACAGCTGGAGACTGTTTATCCGATTTAGGCTTTCCGGAAGCTGAGCCAGCTATGATTGAAGCCCTGGCGGATTCTAGTAAGCTGGTACGCTGGAGAGCGGCAATGTTCTTATATGAAGTTGGAGGAGAAAAAGCCTTACCAGCATTGCGTAAAGCTGAAACAGATGAGGAATTCGAAGTGGCTTTGCAGGCGAAGATGGCCATCGAGCGCATTGAAAATGGTGATGAGGCACTTGGTTCTGTATGGAAACAAATGACTGAAGCTAGAAAAAATAAAGCTCTTAAAGATGAATAGATTGTATAGTTGAAGTAGCTGTCGAATGATCTGGCAGCTATTTTAGTCTAATCTGGAACAGATTTTATACTTTTGGTTTAAAGAATAGTTTTGTTTCTATTTAGGAAATTTATATACAATATTAGGGAATACATTGATTGCGCCAGTGAGCTTTCTAATGTATCCTAACATATGAAAGACTATGATTGGGGGAATATAAAATGTCTATGGCATATGAAGAATATATGAGACAAATGGTTAAGCCGATGAGAGCAGAACTGACAGAAGCAGGTTTTGAAGAACTTACAACGCCTGAACAAGTAGACGAATTTATGGAAAAAGCAGAAGGTACCACACTTGTCGTGGTAAATTCAGTATGCGGATGTGCTGGCGGCTTGGCAAGACCAGCTGCTACAGAGGCGATAAAAGCTGAAATTAAACCGGATCATTTTGTAACAGTCTTTGCAGGTCAGGATAAGGATGCTACGGCAAGAATGAGAGAATATCTGGGAGAAGTTCCATCCTCTCCATCTATGGCTTTATTAAAAGGGAATGAAGTAGTTCACTTTATCCCAAGACATGAGATTGAAGGTTTTACATTAGAGGATGTCAGAGAAAATTTATTGAACGCTTTTACTGAGTATTGCAAATAATGATAGAGGAATGCTCCTAGAGAGTGTTCCTTTTTTTATAAATCAGCTAACCTGATTCCTTTTGTAGAGGCTGGATCTTAAAAGCTTTGATTACAGAGAAATTCATGTTAGTTAAATTAAATTTACTTGAATGGATAACGACTAGAAATCTTTCATACTTAAAGGAGCTATTGATTTGTTTGTCACGACGATTGAAAAAACGAATGAATTGCTTAACCAAAAAGCGATGAAAACAGCGGAACAGTTAGGAATTCCATATATGGAGCGTAATAAAAGAACGATTAAGCAATTGCAAACCAACTATAAGCAGCCTTGCCTTGTAGTTGGGAAGATGAAAACAGAATTGTATGGTTTAAATGCAAAGGATCCGCTATTTTTTCATCCCAACATGGCAGCCATCCGCGTGAAAAGGATAGAAAAAGGGGAAGAGGATCCTTTTGTCAGAGCTTCCGGTTTAGGCGAAGGGATGTCGATCCTGGATTGTACACTTGGTATGGGGGCAGATGCGTTGATTGCTTCGTATATGATTGGTAGCAGCGGGAAAATTACGGCTTTAGAGGTGAACCCCTTTATTTATTTTATCATCAGCGATGGCCTGCAAAGATATCCATTTAAGAATGAACAACTGGGGGATGCTGCAAAGAGGATAGAAGCGATTAACATGAATTATTTGGCCTTTCTAAAAGAGGCCGGTGATCATTCTTATGATGTGGTTTATTTTGATCCTATGTTTACAGAAGGAGTGAATGAAAGTACTGGAATCCAATCACTAGGTTTATTTGCTTCCTATGAGGAGTTGACCCAAGAGGCCATTCATCAGGCCATGAGAGTGGCCAAAAAAAGAATTATTCTCAAAGATCATTATAAAAGTGATCGGTTTGCCC
>JAZUQD010000141.1:0-3074 GCA_045605505.1 Pradoshia sp. | reverse complement strand
TTTTTGTCAGATCTGAATAAGACAAATCAGACAAATAAAAACCATGGGCTACGCACAGCCCATGGAAAATATGCAAATTCAATCATATGGAACATACGGAATTTAAGCATCCTTACCAGAGGGCTGTGATATGAAATTGATTTGGGTTAATTGAACAAATTGAGTATTCATAAAACATTCCTCCTTCATGTAAGTGATTACATTAACTATAGTGTAAGTGTGTACGGTTTGTAAATATTTTATTCAATTTTTTTGAAAATGTTCTATATGACATTTATCATATTCGCCTATTGACGTTTATGACTGTTTTGGAGCTCTGTGACGGTATATCATTAAAGATAAATAATAGTTTAGAGGTGAACAGAATGTCGAAGGAGAAAAATATATCCTTAAGAAAACAAATTGCTCCCTATGAAAAGGCAAATACAAAATCAAGCGTACAACAAATTTTAAATACATTTTTACCGTTTCTGATCTTTTGGTTTGCTGCGTATCAAAGCTTAGAGATTTCGTATTGGCTGACATTGTTTTTTGCGGTACTTACATCTGGGTTTGTTATTAGATTATTTATTATCTTCCATGATTGTTGCCATCAATCCTTTTTTAAGAAGAGGAAATGGAACGATATATTGGGGACAATAACCGGAGTTATTACGATGTTCCCGTATGAACAGTGGAAAAGAAGCCATTCTATTCATCACGCAACAAGCAGTAATTTAAATAAGCGCGGAACCGGAGACATTTGGATTATGACCGTTGAAGAATACAAGGAGGCATCGTTTAAAGAAAAATTAACGTACCGCCTGTATAGAAATCCAATTGTTATGTTCGGATTAGGCCCAATCTATTTATTCTTAGTTACAAATCGACTCAATCGTAAGGGTGCCAGAAGGAAAGAGCGCATCAATACGTATATTACCAATCTATCAATCATCGTCATTTATGCATCTATGTGCTTGCTCATCGGATGGAAGGAATTTTTATTAATTCAATTACCGATCTTGTTTATTGCTGGCGCTTTAGGAATCTGGTTATTTTATGTACAGCATCAATTTGAGGATTCGTATTTTGAAGAAGAACAAGACTGGGATTATGTAAAAGCGGCGATTGACGGAAGCTCCTATTATAAGCTTCCCAAAGTTCTTCAATGGGTAACTGGGAATATAGGCTTTCATCACGTCCACCATTTAAGTCCGAGAGTGCCAAATTATCATCTTGAAAAAGTCCATAACGAAACTGCTCCTTTACAGGAGGCTACGACAATTACAATTGCCACAAGTTTAAAAGCAATCCGTTTTCGATTATGGGATGAAAAAGGAAAAGGATTTGTGAGTTTTAAAGACTTGAATAGGCGTTCTAGCAAGGTAAAGTCATAATTTAAGATGCACCAAAAAATACAGTAGACATACTGTATTTTTTGTATTTACTGGTATATGCTAGAGTAAATTATTGGGGGAGGGAAGGGACAAGTGAAAGCAGTGTATCAGTTATTACCGAACAAAGGGCTGAATATCTATATTTGGCTTGTATTTTGTATTCTCCCTTTTTATTTTATTATTAATACGAAATCAATTTTAATGATTGTAATAGGCATCATTCTTATCCTGTTATTTTTTGTTAGCAATCGTGTTTCAGCTATTTCAAAAGGTGGGTCTGTTTATTTTTGGGTGAGCCTCCAAATAGTCATTTGTATTGCTATGTCTTTAATTTTTAACTTCGTTTATTTTTCACTCTTTCTGGCTTATTTTATTGGGAATATTGAAAATAAAGTAGGATTCTTTATTTTATATGGCATCCATGTCGGTGGGACAGTTATGACGGTTTATTGGGGCTTCATTACACAAAACCCACTATTTTTTTCACAATTCCCCTTTATTATAATAAGTGTAATCGGTGTTATTTTACTTCCTCTGAGTTCTTATAGTATTCATAAAAGAGAAAGGTTGGAGGCTCAGTTGAAGGATGCCCACCAACAAATATCAGATTTAATTAAGCTTCAAGAACGACAACGTATTGCCAGGGATTTACATGATATTCTTGGACAGAAACTTTCTTTAATCGGATTGAAGAGTGACTTAGCTGGAAAACTGATCCAAATAAATCCTGAACAAGCAAAGCATGAACTGAATGATATTCGATTGACTGCCAGAGTTGCATTGAAAGAAGTACGTGAAATAGTGGCTGACATGAGAGGTACCAAATTAGAAGACGAGTTAATCCGGGTCAAGCAGATATTAAAGGCTGCTCAAATGGAGTTTTATGTTGAAGGTGAAAAGCGTGTTCATAAAATTCCGTTGCTCGTTGAAAATGTCTTGAGCATGTGTTTAAAGGAAGCGATCACTAATATCGTGAAACATAGCAGTGCGACTGCATGCAAACTGAATATACAAAAAACATCTACAGAATTAACAATGGTCATTCAGGATAATGGGAGAGGGATTGTCGAAAAAGATATGCAAGAAGGAAATGGTCTAAATGGCATGAGAGAGCGGCTTGAATTTGTAAATGGAAGTCTTGATATTCAAGTAGATTCAGGGACGGAACTAGTTTTTAGAATTCCATTGATAGATAGGCCACTCCAACAGGAGGTAATGGCATGATTAAAATCGTGATAGCAGAAGATCAAAGAATGTTGCTTGGTGCATTGGGCGCATTATTAGATTTAGAATCAGATATGACTGTGGTTGGTAAAGCAAAAAATGGAGACGAAGCTCTAAGCATGATCAACCAGCACCATCCTGATATTTGTGTGATGGATATTGAAATGCCTGGAAAAAGTGGATTAGATGTTGCAGAAGAATTAAAAGGAACCGGATGTAAAGTCATTATTTTAACGACTTTTGCGCGAGCAGGTTACTTTGAAAGAGCACGGAAAGCTGATGTGCGCGGTTATTTACTAAAGGATAGCCCGAGTGAAGAATTGGCTAATTCCATTCGGACTATCATGGATGGCCGGCGTATCTATGCACCTGAACTCGTTGACATGATCTACGAGGAGGAGAACCCTCTGACGGAGCGTGAACAACAAGTTTTGGGGTTAATTGCAGACGGAAAAAATACAAAGGAAATTGCCA
>JAZUQD010000140.1:0-3137 GCA_045605505.1 Pradoshia sp. | reverse complement strand
GTATAGATGGTTAGTGAAGGCTTATAGAATTGGCGGTGAAAACTCTTTGACTACTAAGCATTATTACCAAAAAATTTATAGTATATATACAGCAGAATTAGTTGCATACTTTGTAGTCGGTCTCCTCTGTTTTTTACTTACTTGGCTAATTGGATTGGATATTATTCTTGCCGCAATCATAACATTACCATTTAGTGTACTGGTTCTATTCTCAGTCAATCGAAATGCCAGGTTAAAATACAGAATGAAGAAACTCCCAGGAGCTAAAGAGAAAGAACTTGAAAAAGCTAGCTCGCCACTAAAAGACGGTCAGTATTTTCTTGGATTTTTACCTGCGCCTACGCTTCATATGACCATTTTCTCAACGGAAGGGGATTTGGTTGGCGTTCTGCGAGATAAACGAGAAAATATTTGGATGTGGGTCGTGCCAGCCTTTCTACTCATTTTTTTACCAAGAAGATATGTTTTATTAGATAGCCAGGGCACCGTTTTATGTGAATATCGAAGCCATTTTGGATTAAATGGTTCAATTGATATTCTAACAGCCGAACAGGAACAAATAGGGACGTATCAGCAATCAAAACAGTTAGGGAAAAGGAGTACAAGCCATGTAACCAATTCTTATGGTATCCGGCAATATGGCGGGGAAATCAGGCATGGGGCAGAATTTATGGTCAAACAAACTTATAATCAGCGAAATATTGTGCACTATTCAAGCGGATGGATGCCCACCTATTATAGTCAACATTTCCTTGATCCTAATACACCCTCCCTCACGTTTACGGAGGGAGCGACAGAAGATGAAAAAAGAATAGGGTATTGTTATTGTATCGATTACCTCCAACAGCAAAATCATTAACCACTAAATCACATCACAAAGAGGATAAACTTTAGCTCTTTGCCCATTATGTTTTATAATGGTGATATAGATGGTAGATGAAAGTTGTTTGAAGGGAGCAGGAAAATGGATATCAATATAATTAAGGTACATGGTTCCAATAATGATTTTTATTTAATCGATGAAATGGAGACCAAGCTGCCATTATCAGATCCGGAACGAAGCCAATTAGCTATCAATATGTGTAAGCGCAGTGGCACAGAGGGAGCAGATGGGATTCTCTTTGTGATGAACAGTGAGTCAGCAGATGCTAGAATGAGAGTCTTTAATGCAGATGGTTCGGAAGCTTCCATGTGTGGGAATGGCCTCCGCTGTGTTGGGCGATATGTCCAGGAAAAATTACAGAAAAATAATCTGTTGATTGAGACCATGAAAGCCAATCTGCAGGTAACGAAAGAGCCTGACATGTATAAGGATATCCCTACATACCGAGTCGAAATATCTCCGGTCATCAAAGCAACCAGTGCCTTGCCGATGAATACGGAATTGGACGAAATCATCAACCAGCGCTTACCTTTTATTGATGAGAACCTTATGTTTACAACTTTATCTGTACCAAATCCTCATTTAATCAGTCTGGTTGATAAAGAGGTCATTCATTCAGATAAGCAAGAAAAAATAGCAACTAAGCTGAATGGAGAGAATGAATGGTTTACAGATGGTGTAAATGTCAGCTTTGTTTCACGTCTGGAGGAGGGGGCTATTTTTGTCCGCACGTTTGAACGGGGAGTGGGCTTTACGAATGCCTGTGGAACGGCCATGTCAGCCTCCAGCCTCGTGACTAAATGGGTTGACGACCTCGAGGATGAAGCAGTCTTGCATGTTTATAATCCAGGTGGAATGGTACAGTGTCAGGTTCATGATTTGCAGGATAAAACTTGGGTTGATTTAATTGGTAATGCAACGTATGAATACGAAACGGTTATTCAGTTAAATTTGGACACACTACATGTTAGCTTTGGGGAAAGGCAAGTTTATAGAGAAGAGGCAGAGGCCTATTCAGCATTCCAACAACATGTCAAAACCTATGTAGACTCTAAAATGGGATGAGTTTATGGAGTTTATTCATTAGGATCAAATAGAGGGGGGCGAAAATTGAAGAAGCATACGAATACCTTTTTAAATATTCATTTTATATCCTTTTTCGTGTTGATTACCCTCTTTATTGTCTGTACGCTCTTATTTGTCGATATTGCAGATCAATTAAATGATAATGAACTTTATCAGTTTGATATGATGATTATTCAGGAGGTTCAGGGCAGTATTAATGAACTGAGCACAAAAGTGCTTATTTTTATAACGAATTTAGGATCAGTAAAAGGCAATATCCTGTTGGTTATAATTTTCTCTTTGTTTTTATTGTTTAAAAAACGTCCTTTAAGTGTTGTCTTTTTAACTACCGTGACATTGTCAGGTGGTTATGTGAACCATTATTTAAAATGGATTTTCCAACGAGAGAGACCTTCGTTAAATCCATTGGTTGAGGTAAATAGTTTTAGTTTTCCGAGTGGCCATGCTATGTCCTCTTTCATCCTATATGGGGCACTGATGATCATAACAACCAGAATCACCAAGAGCTGGCCGGTCCGATTAGGTGTCTATGCAATTTGTACATTCATGATTTTAACGATTGGATACAGCCGAATCTACTTGGGGGTTCATTTTCCGAGTGATGTTATTGCCGGTTTTATTGCAGGCTGTGCATGGCTAGCGATCATTGCAGTTTTATTTAAGTTTGGAGAATATAGAAAAATAAAAAGTTCGAAATCGTAGATAGGTGTCTGTAAGCCATAATGGTTTACGGACACCTATTTTTTGGGGTAGCTGCATGAAAATCCAACTTGTATACTTTTCGGATTGTATGCAGTCACATTCATAGTCTCAAATCAATAGAAATTGTCATTCTTATTAGAAATGAAGAAAGGCTCTGAAAAGACAACCGAAGGCGATTATGTCATTAACAATGGATATGGTATAATTTTCATGCAACTATATGGTGCGGGTGGTATGCGCCTTCTTTTCCTTATAACAAGTGAGGGGAGGTGATATACCAATGGATTTTCTTATAGCTCTGGCAAAAGATGTAGCCATGATTTTCTTAACAACTTTTGCTGCAGGCATCGCCACGCGATTCGCCAATCTCAAGCTTAAGGGCAAACGAAAAACCACCCCGCGCCGACCAAAGCATAAGGGTGGTTCTCCTAAGAACTAACTAATTTGCATACCACTCGCTTGTTAG